>CAZXHW010000326.1:0-8407 GCA_964639915.1 uncultured Heliomicrobium sp. | reverse complement strand
TTGCGCTACAAGATCAGCAGTTGCATAGCGGGTTACGCGCAGTTTTCGCTCGCATCAAACAGGAAACGCCTTTGATTGCGGATGGCCAGTCACACGAAGTTCAAGCGCGGCTGAATTTCCTGGAAGCCGTTCTGGCGCCGATGTGCGGTTCGCAAACCGCCAGCAAGGCATTGCGCGCCGCAGCGCTGACGACGCCGGAAAGCACGCTCAATTTTGTGACGACGGAAAACTGGGAACCGTTTTTGGAGCGATTGACTTCGTTCGCGACAGTGATGTGCGGAGATACGGGAGCAAACCTGGTTCGCGTCAGCGGAAAAATCTGCTTTGAATAGTTTTGATTGCTCTGACCGGAACCACTGAAATTTATGCTGGCAACTCGATTAACACCAAAAGTGATTTTGTGGGCGTTGGTCCCGCAAATGGCGTTGATCGTGTTTGCCCACATGGCTGCCAATTTCGACTGGTGGCCGCATTATCGCAATCTGGCGCAGGGCTTCCGGAATTCGGTTTCAATCCTGGCCTTTGCCATCGCCTTGATGCTGACGCTGGAAATTGCGCGGGAATATCGCAAAACGCCTCTATTGCATCTGGCTTGGTTGGCGATGGCTGCCAACGCAGGCATTTCGGTTGTCCGAATGATTTTGGAAGGCCCGTGGCTTGGATTGGTCTGGTCGGAATACGACCGATCCTTGCGCGGTTTGTGCCAGCATCTGGCGATTGTTCCGGCCAATTTGGCTTTGTTGTTTGGTGTGGTGGCAATGTGCGTTGCCTATCACCGCGTAGGTCTCGGGTTTGAAATCGAACGGCGCGATTATTTGCTGATCGGCACGATTGCCGCGGTGTTAATTGCCCTGTTGACATTTCGCGAAGGCCTGACCGAAGCCCATTCGGCGTATCCGGCTGGCCGATATTTGCAACAAAGCGGCTTGATCTTGTTGGCGATTATTTCCGCCGTCAGCGTTTTGTTGCACCGGATGGCGATTCGCATGGGCGGCGGCCAACTGTCAAAAGTGTTGATGTTGATCACGCTATACGCGCTGGCGCGTTCGACGATTGTGCTGGTTGGAGCCATCACTCCAAGTCTGCACCCGGAAGCCAGAATCTTTATACGTGGCTTCATTGAACTGGGATGGCTGACAACAATCTGGCTGCCCGCGTTGGCGGCGGCTTACCGCATGCAGATGACCGCTGACGCGGTGCGGGAAATCAAACATCTGGAAAAACGGCGCGTTGCCGATCAGGCTACGCCAATTTCGGTCTAATCACTTCACGAAAATTCCTTTTCTTAAGAATGCGCGCAACCACAGCGCGACATTCAGCAATGTTTTGCTTCTTGCTTTGCTGGGATCGTTCCAAAACTAAGTACAAACTCTCATCGGAGGCCACTTACATGTTAAACGTAAGAAACTTTGGTATACGGAAGATCCTGTTTGCTGTTCTCGCACTGCTGCTCGCCATTCCACTGGCGGCTTCTGCGCAAGTTACAACCGCCACAATTGTCGGCACGATTACGGACCCAAGCGGCGCAAGTATGCCCGGCGCTCAGGTCACCGCGCGCAATGCCGACACTGGCCTTACACGCACCGTGACCTCCGGCGAGGATGGAACCTATCGGCTTGAATTTCTCCCAGTAGGCAACTACGTGCTTGAAGTCACTGCGAACGGCTTAAAGAAAGTCAGCCGCAGCGGCATTGTCCTGGAAATTAACGACACCGCCCGCGTAGACGTGACGCTCACGGTTGGACAGGTCAGCGAAACCGTGACCATCACAGAAGCGGCGCCCGCGGTAAATACCAGCACCGCCGAAATCGGGCGCACCATCCAATCCGCTGAAATCACCAGCCTGCCGCTGGTTGACCGCAACGTTTATACGCTGCTGGACCTGACGCCCGGAGTGCAGTCCAACAACAATGGCGTCGCCGCTGCCTCTACGGGAACCAGTTCACTCATTCTGGGCTTTCCCGAACAGCGCACGCTGATCAACGGCGGCACCGACGGCGGCACAGGTTCAGTGAATTACTACCTGGACGGCGGCACCAACATGACCAACTTGCGGAACACCGGCAACATTCTGCCGAACCCGGATGCCATCCAGGAATTCCGTGTTCAAACCAACAGTTACAACGCCGAGTATGGCCGGTTTGCCAGCGGCGTGATCAACGTGCTGACCAAGTCCGGCACCAACAAGATTCACGGTTCGCTTTTTGAGTTCCTGCGCAACGACATCTTCAATGCCAATGACTGGGGGTCGCAACTGGCCAAAGCGCCGCTGCGACGCAACCAGTTCGGAGGCACCGTTGGGGGTCCCATCAAGCGCGACAAGACCTTCTTCTTCTTTTCCTATTCCGGCCTGCGCCAGACCACCAGCAGTTTCCTGAGCGGTGCCATCGTTCCGACTGCTCTGGAACGTACTGGCGACTTCACAGCGTCCGGGACCAAACCCGTTGATCCCGCCACCGGAGCGGCTTTCACCTGTAACGGCGTTACCAATGTCATTTGCGCCAACCGGCTTGACCCGGTGGCGATGAGGATCATCAAGGACTACATTCCACTTTCCAACGTTGCCAACAGCAGATGGCAGGGCAACGTTCCCAGCCCCTATGATTCCGACGAATATCTGGGAAAAGTAGACCACCAACTGAATGCAGCGCATCGTTTGACCTTTAACTACTTTACAACCGCTGGAACCAACACAGTCAGAGCGGGTGGAGGCAATCTGCCTTGGGGCAGCCAGCAATTTAACTGGCGGCAGCATAACTTGAACCTGAGCGATGTTTGGATCGTCAGCCCTAACAAGATCAACCAGGCTTGGGTCACGTACGCGCGCAATTTTGGCGGACGATTGAATTTACCCGCGACATCGCTCGGCGATCTGGGTTCGGCCTTCACAATCCAGGGCACGCCGTCGCTACCGCAAATTACCGTCAGCGGTTTCTTTACCCTGACAAACTCCATCGGCGGGCCTACTGCTGGAACGAACCTCTACTCCTTCCGCGATGTTTTCAGTTGGACAAAAGGGCAGCACTCCTTGCGGTTGGGAGGAGAGCTTTCGCTGAACAAGGACATCCAGCAAACGCTGTTGAACAATTACGGCGTCTTCACCTTCAATAACGGCGCGACCAGAAATGCGCTGGCGGACTTTCTGATTGGCATTCCCAGCGCGGTTACACAGGATGCCCCTGTAACGGGTTATACCAATACCTGGTACACGGCCTTCTTTGCGCAGGATGATTTCCGCATTCACCCACGCGTAACACTCAACCTGGGTTTACGCTGGGACATTCAAACGCCTCCGGCTGACCCATTCAATCGCGTGGTTAATTATGTTCCTGGTCTGAAATCTACAGTCAATCCACTTGCGCCAGCGGGAGCGCAATTTTACGGAGACCCTGGAGTAGAACGCGGCGGCATTCCTGTCAGTTATAGCCACATTTCTCCCCGCGTCGGATTTGCCTGGGATTATTTGGCGACGGGAAGACTTCAGTCCGTGGCGCGTTCGGAATCTTTTACGGCAGCATTTCGGGCAATGAATGGAATACGATGACCAACTTCCAGCCCTTTTCCACACGGCTGACTTTCACCAATATCAATCAAAAGACCAGCGCGGCTGGAGTACCGCTGGGAGCTTCGCTCAGCAATCCTTACAACGCTTTTGTTGGCGGCAATCCCTTTCCCTACAAAGGAACATTCATTACTGGCGGCGGTCTTTTCGCTGTTGCGCAGGATTTCGAATGGCCGCGCACGTATCAAGCGAACTTATCCATCCAGCGTCAGCTTACCAAGGACCTGACTGTAGGTGCGGCATATGTTGGCACGTTCAGCAGCCAATTGCCCTTCGCACGAGACGTAAACTATCCAGTGCTCACCCCGACTGCCACCAGTGCCGGTGCCAATATTCTTTCGCGCCGGCCCAATCCGGCGTTCGGTGCCGTGTTTATACTGGATTCAGATCAGACCGCTTCCTACAACGGCCTGCAAGTGACCAGCGCAATGCGCATGAGCCACCACGTAACGTTCAATGCCTTCTACACGTTCAGCAAGACGCTGAGCAGCGTGCAATTGCATAACAACACGACACAGGGGCTGGCTGAGAATTACAGCAAGCTCGAATTGGATCGCGGTCGGGCCGATACAGACCAGCGTCATGTGTTCAGCATGAGCTTGAATTACCAGCCGGATTATTACTCTGGCAATAACGTCATCGCGCGCAATATCCTGAACGGATGGAGCATTTCGCCCATTATCAAACTACGTAGCGGCCTGCCGTTCACCGTCACCAACGGCAACGTGGATGCCAATCTGGACGGCAACACAAACGACCGCGCACAGTTGATCGGCGATCCGCACATTGACAATCCGACGGCAGCGCTGTGGTTCAACACGGCTGCTTTTGTCCAAAACAAGGTTGTGACGGGCGTCGCCACTGACGGGAATGCGCCGCGCAATCTGATTGATGGTCCGGGCTACAAAGTCGTTGACCTGGCGCTTTCGCGCGATTTCAAATTGAGCGAGCGGTTCAAGCTTCGGTTCCGAGCCGAGGGCACAAATGTATTTAACATTGTGAACCTGGGACAGCCGAATGCTTCCGTTCCTTCGGGCGCGACTTCGACCACCTTTGGCGTGATCACGTCGGCCAGCGCAATGCGCAGGTTGCAGTTTGGCTTGCGACTAACCTTCTAAGCCGTAACGCCGCACGCAAAAGAGGGACAGGCAAGAACAAGCATGGTATCTTGCCCGTCCCTTTTTCGTTTTCAATCTTTCCAAGCTTCCAAATTCAATGATCGCCATGGCACAGAAGAAAATCATTTACGACGCCATCATCGTTGGTTCCGGCGCTGCCGGAGGCATTGCCGCCAATGTGCTGGTCAACAAAGGGCTGAATGTTTTGCTGCTGGAAATCGGCCCGAAATGGGATCGCAATCAAATCTTTCACACCGAACACAGTTGGCCTTACGACATGCCGTTTCGTGGTTTGGGCAAACCGGGACAATACGACGGGTTATGGAAAGTCAGTGCCTACACTGAACATCTGTACGTTCATCCGTACAAAGATCGTTACGCCACCGCGCCCGGCACTGATTTTCACTGGACGCGTATTCACGCTGTCGGAGGCCGCACCAACACCTGGGCGCGGGTCAGCTTGCGAATGTCTGAATGGGATATGAAGCCGAAATCCCTGCAAGACGGTGCAGGCGAAGACTGGCCGATTTCTTACGAAGACCTGGCGCCGTATTACGACAAAGCCGAAGAATTTATGGGCGTGTTCGGCACACGCGAAGGTTTGGAAGTTACACCAGATGGAAATTATCACGCTCCATCGCCGCCGCCGCGCTGCGGTGAAGCCCAACTGGTCAAAGGCGGCAAAAAGGTCGGCATTCCAATTATTCCGATTCGCAAGGCCATCATCCTGAAACCTCGTGAAGGCCGTTCGCCCTGCCATTTCTGCGGCAATTGCGATTACGGCTGTTCGACGGCTTCGCGCTTTTCGACGCTTGATGCGGTTATTCCTAAACTGATTGGGCGAAAGAATTTCACCTTACGAACTGGAGCCGCTGTGCATCGCGTGCTGCTGGATCCAAAAACCGGCAAAGCCAGCGGCGTCGAATTCATAGACACCAAAACCAAACTTACCTACAAAGCGCACGCCAAAGTTGTGGTCATCGGCGCGGGGGCAATGGCTTCAACGCGCATCCTGCTAAATTCCAAAACCCGCCATCACGAAAAAGGCCTTGCCAATGCGTCCGGCGTGCTTGGCCATTACATTATGGACAATTTCAAAGCCGGAATGATCAGCGGTTACATCCCGGCGATGAAAGGCTCTGAGGTAATGAACGACGACGGTTCCGGCGGCGGACATGTTTACGTTCCGCGCCATACGAACATTCCGGGCGGCCGCAAGATCTCTGCGCTGCGCGGATGGCAGTTTCAACCCAACAGCGGCACTGGCATTTTTCCCGGACACGCCAAACGTTTTGAGGGTTTCGGTGCTGGGTTCAAAAAGCAGGTGCGCGACGTGGCTCCGGCCAGAGTTTCAATGGCAGGCTTCGGCGAATGTCTGCCGTATTTCGACAATTACTGCGAAATTGATCCGGCGGGATTGAAAGATCGCTACGGCATTCCGCAGCTTCGATTCCATGCAAAATGGGGCGACAACGAACTGAAGCTGGCGCAGTTGATTTACGACAATGCTGAAGAGCTGTTGCGCGCTGCCGGGGCCGAAATCATTCCGTACACGCGCACGCTGCCGCCTCCGCCAGGCGATGCCACGCACGAAGTCGGCACGGCGCGAATGGGCAACGATCCCAAAACTTCGGTGCTGAACAAATTCAACCAGGCGCACGAAGTCAAAAACCTGTTCGTTGTGGACGGCGCGTCGTTTGTTTCCTGTCCGGAAAAAAACTGCACGCTTTCCATCGCGGCGGTTTCGTGGCGGGCGAGCGAATACTTAGCTGAAGAACTAAAGAGAGGAAATTTGTGATGAAAAGAACTCTGTTGGCAGTTTTATTGTTGATGATCGGCGGTTTGGCCGGATGGCAATTGGCGGCAACGAATCAAACGAAAGCTGCGGCGCAAGCTCAACAGCCTAAGCAAGAAGGCTACATTCACGAACGCGACGAACAAGTCGCTAAAACCGGAGCGGCTCCGCACAGCGGGCCTGGACGTTCCACCGGCTATAACTTTTTTGAAAAGGCCACGGACTTCAAACAAATTTTCCGCAAACGTGTGCTCCATCCCGGCGCAGCTATCGGCTATCACCTGCAAAAAGAAGACGAGGTGTATTACATCCTCAGCGGAACGGGCGTAATGCAAATGAACGGCAACGAATTCCCTGTCAAAGCAGGCGACGCGATTCTGACGCGTCCCGGCAGTTCGCACGGGTTGAAACAAACTGGCAAAGACGATCTGGCGCTAATCATCGCTTACGAAAAGAAATAGCCTGAGACTTACGCAAGAACAAGAATTTCAACGCAAAGCCGCGAAGGTTCAAAGACGCAAAGACAGTTTTGTGGGGAAATTGTTCAGGCCCTGGAATTGTTTACAACCGGATTTGCGTTGCGCCTTTGCCTCTTGGCGTCTTTGCGTTGTCAGTCATTCTGCGTAGTTCTTTGGCCTTTACCGATTTTCGCGCTCGTAAACTTCGTCGGCTGGCAGATTGCGCTGCTGAGCGGCGGCAACAGCCAGCACGTCGCAGCGTTCGTTTTCTATGTTGCCGGAATGGCCTCTGACCCAGACGAACTCTACTTTGTGCTGCTTGCAAAGCGTCAATAACTGCTCCCACAAATCAGGGTTGATGGCTTTGTCTTTCTTGTTGCGCATCCAGCCGTTCGCTTTCCATTTGGCCGCCCAGCCCTTTTCAATCGCGTTGACTACGTATTGCGAATCGGTATGAAGCTTGACCGAGCACCGGTCTTTAAGCGCCCGTAAGCCTTCAATCGCGCCAAGCAGTTCCATGCGATTATTAGTCGTCCGCCTGAAGCCGGCAGACAATTCCTTGCGGTGATCTCCAAAAAGCATCACCACGCCATAACCACCCGGCCCCGGATTCCCGGAACATGCTCCGTCGGTATAAATCACTACGTGTTTCAAATCGCTCATTCGTTTTTCAGAAAAGGCTCGGTTGCGCAGGTTCAAAATCTGCCGCAACCGAACCAACCGTTTCTCCAGAATGTAAGATGTGTCGAACTTCTATCCCGCGTTCGACCAAAGTTCGTGTAATCAGCCAGTAACGATGACAATGTTTGTAATCCGCTTCGGCGCACAGAAAAGCCACTTTGCGTTGTTCGGCCAGCTTCAACAATTGTTCAATGCCTGACAGGTAGCCTGGCGATTGCGCCAGCGTTTCAAAATTTACTTTCCCATTCGGAAAATAAAACTCCTGGCCTTCGGGTTTTCCGCCGATGCGGTTGCCCAGAAAAATGTATTCGATGCCTTGTTCATTGATGGATTGTTTCAGCGGTTCGCGACTGAAGTGCGGATTGTAGCGGCTATAAGGTTTGCTGCGCGTATCCACAAGCACAGCAATTTCGTAGCGCCGCAAAAGATCAAGAAAGGCGTCGAAGCTGGCGTTGCTATGGCCAATTGAATAAAGCGTCATAGGTCGGCGGATTATAGCAAACGCGTTCAGCGGCCAGCATCTCCGCTCAATCAGCCGGTGCAACTACGGCTTCGGCGCGCTGGTGGCTTCTTCGTTTTTCCGCCAGCAGAAAGATTGCCGCGCCAACGAAATTAGCGACGACGGTGATTGTGATGACCTTGATCGTGAACGAAGCCTGGCTTTTCACTTCGACAATCGGAAAAATCGAAAGCGTCAGGTTCAGCAGCGTCATCAGAAAGCCGGAAATCGCCGCAATGCGCAGCCAGAAAGCGGGACGCGATTCGACGCCGCGCAACCCGATGACCGGAATGG
>CAZXHW010000325.1:0-8433 GCA_964639915.1 uncultured Heliomicrobium sp. | reverse complement strand
TTCGGTGTTGGGACGCAACGCTACCGTGAAAGGCTTACGCAGACTGGTGGAAGCATTAGATGATCGTTTCAACGGACACATCTTCCCCCTGCCTCTCAGCGGCCCTAAAGCGCCAACAGACGATCAAGTTGCCCTGGTTGCCTCAGCGTTTGAAGGTGATGACCCAGTTTCTGGGCAAATGACGGCCTTTGGCCTTTATAACTTCTCGTACATTCCGGTCGAAACCCTTTCTGCAATTTACGAACAATTTCTGCACGCGCAAGGCAAAGGGAAAAAGAGCGGTGCAGTTTATACGCCTGAGCACTTGGCTGATTATCTGCTAGCTGAATTGAATCACGCCAAGCCGCTCGAAAGCGGGATGAAGGTACTTGATCCTTGTTGTGGCTCCGGCATCTTCCTTGTGTTGGCGTACCGTAAGCTAATTGAGTTGGAACTGAGCAACCGCCCTAATCAGAAATTGTTGCCAACGGAACTGCGCGCAATCCTGACCAAAAGCATTTTTGGCGTTGAGCGTAACAAGGAAGCCTGTCATGTAGCAGAGTTGAGTTTAATTCTCACGATGCTGCATTACATCTCGCCGCCTGAGCTGCATCGCAATGGGAAATTCCAGTTTCCAGCCCTACATAATAAGCAGATTTTTGAGGCAGACTTTTTTGATAATTCGTCAGAGTTTTGGCAAAAAGGCGAACGGTTTGACTGGATAATCGGTAATCCACCATGGATTGAGCCGAAAAACAATAATAAACAAGAACGTCACGTGCTCTCGTGGGTCAATAACACCGAGAACCGCCGAACAAAGCCGGTGGCGGGTAATCGAGTATCGGAGGCTTTCAGTTGGTGCGTCACTGACTGGCTTAATGATGGCGGATGCATAGGGCTGGTGCTTCATGCTACCAGTTTGTTCAATCATGAGTCAGAGAGATATCGCCAGGAATTCTTCAAACAACACCAAGTCCTCAGAATCAGCAACTTCACCAATCTAGCTTACATATTATTCGGTGGCAGAGGTGAGGCACCAGCTATCACGATTACTTACAGAAAGGCATTGCCGAAATATGAAAAGGACGCAGTTATTCATTATGGGCCTTTTGTTATTAATCAGGTTTTGAGTAAGTCTTGGGAAGACTCAAGAAAAAAAGAGGTGTGGGCACTTACGGTCAATGAGAATGAAATCAATGTCATACCTGCTACTGAGGCTGAGAGTGGAAAAGCTATTACTTGGAAATTAGCACTCTGGGGCAATCCTAGAGACAGAAAAGCTTTGAGTCGATTGGAACACTTATTTACTACTAGCCTGGAAGAGCTTAAGCTAGCAAAGGAATGGCATTTACATCAAGGAGTAGAATTAACGGAAACAGTGACTTTAGAAGGCACATCTAAGCCAGATGTTATTCCGGCTCCTAATCTAGAAGGTAAGAGATTTTTTGACGCAGCAGCCATGATCAGATCAAAGCATCGATTTTCTGTGCCAGAAGAAGCTTTCAAAGTAATCCCTGCAAGCCTCTGCTACCTTACTAAACAAGGTGGAAAGAGAAGCCTGAAGGAGGCAAATTTTAGCTCTCTTTTGCTCAATGTGGCCTATTTTGTATATACCGATGAAGACTTTGTGCTTCGCGCTCCAAACAGAAGACTTTCTGCCCCTTCCAAGGATGCTGATGAGTTACGCGCGCTTTCAGTAATATTTAGTTCGAGCGTAGCTCGGTATTATCTGTTCTTTTTGAGCGCAACATGGGGAATATACACCAGCACCATATATTTAAGGGAAATTAGAGACTTGCCAATCCCCTCCTTAACGGCTGAGCAGATTGCTGGTCTAGCCAAACTCCAAAATACTATGGCGTATAGAGAAAAAGCAGCTCAAGATTTAGATGATGAACTAACAAAGAGGCTTCAGGATATGCTTGATGAAGGTGTAGCGAAGATTCTTAAGTTACCAAAAAATCTGAGTATTCTGGCGAAAGATTTTTTGCAAGTTCGTCTCTCTATCAATAAAGGCAAGGTTGGAGGAATTGCTAATCAGGCACCACAAGAGAATAACCTACTTGAATATGGACGACTGCTACGTGATGAACTTGATACTTTTACTAAAGGCCGAGTCCGCCATAGAGTTTCGTTTATCAACACACCAAATCAAGAGATGATAGTTTGCGAAGTGGAAGCAACTAACGCAGAGCAACAGCTTGAAGTAAGCTTCGCTAACACAAACGGACAGATGAAAACTTCACTTAGCCTACTCAAGCAAAAATTGAGGCAACAGTTCAGCCAATGGGTTTATATTCAGCGCAGCCTGCGCATCTTCGACGGCCCGAAAGTCTACATTTGCAAAGCCCCACGCCTGATTGACTGGACAAAAACACAGGCACTCAATGACGCTGATGATCTGATTGCGGAAGTGCTGTCCGGCAACTTTGGTCAGCGGGAGGTTGCGGCGAATGCCAAGCCATGAAAGCCGAGATGCGATCTGGCGCGCATACGATGTGTCTTTCCGAGAAGACGCACATCAGTTGTTGGCTTGGGGCTATCTGGCCGTGCGCCATCTGATTACATCTGAGCGGGAAGAGACTGAAATTACCGGATTCATCGCCGAGGCAATCAGAGCCAAACTCAATTCCCCTGACATCGAAGAACGATTTGACAGATACGGCCTCCAAGAAGATAACCCGGTTGCGGGTGAAGGGCGCACTGGCAAACGTAGAGTGCGAATGGACATCATAATTGAAAGCAGTTTCCGCCCACGACACAAACCCCGCCCCCAATACATCTTTGAAGCAAAACGATTATGCAGGCCAAACCAAACACTTGGTGACTATCTTGGTGGCGAAGGCATCCTACGTTTCTTACAAGGAAGATATGCGGCTGATTGTCCCGAAGTGGCAATGGTAGGCTACGTGCAAACCGATACCATCAGCTTTTGGGGAATTGCGCTAGAGAAGCGTTTTGATGAAGACCCAACCAATCAATTCCGTATCGTAGAAAAGCTCTCACGAGTCAGCACCATCTCTCATCTGACTGATGAATGGGTAAGCGAGCATCTACGCGAAGGTGAGATGCCGATCACAATCTTCCATATATTTCTTGATTGCTCTGCTTAGCGCTCAATGACCTTAATGGAAGAGTGTTCAATTCTTTTCCGCGCGCCGTGGCATTACGTCAGTACAAGCCAGATGCGGAAGCACAATCGGTCAGCCATCGCCAATTATTGCCACAGGCTTCCCTGTAAAGCGCCTTCGGAACGCTGCCGAAAAACTGTTGGACGCAGAGCCAAGGGATCGGTTATATCGCGTTGGTCTGAACGAACTGGGCGAATCCATGTAGAACGTTGCGCAATTGTTTACGCACAACCTCATCCACAATCTCACCATTCTCATTAAAGACCTTATGCGCTCCGGAAACCAGCAGCCGTCCACCAAACCACGGGCGGGTGCCGAGCGCGCGAAGCACCGGCAACCACTGAGCTTGCGCCAGCACAGTGCCGAAGCCGCCGGGTGAAGCGCCGATGAGCGCTACGGGCGGTTGCCGAAGAGTTTTGGAATCTCAGCCGGAGAGCGCGATCACCAGTCAATCGGGTTTAAACACGCTGGCAACGCCGTAAAGGTATTCCGGCGTTGCCAGCGTGAATCTATCGCAAACTACCACGGCAAAACGCCTTGATCGTCGAAGTAACTGCCGGTTGCGCCGTCTGCGGGTAAGGTTGCCAACTGGGTAATGACCGACGCGCCTTGCTCGACAGTTTTGTAGCCACGATGACCATTCAGATCGGTTGCCGTGAATCCGGGGTCTGCCGAATTGACCTTGATCGCGGTGTCTTTCAATTCGTGCGCCAGCATGACCGTGAATGCGTTCAGCGCCGTCTTCGAAGAGTTATAGGCCAGCGGTTTCACTGCATAAAACGACCAGTTGGGATCGCTATTTTGCGTTAAAGAACCAAGGCCGCTTGAAACGTTGACGATGCGCCCGGCTTCGGATTTTCGGATCAGCGGCATCAGGGCTTGTGTCACACTGATGACGCCGAAGAAGTTAGTATCAAACGTTTTCCGCAGCATTTGGGCGTCTACTTCACTCGGCTTTTGGTCCAGGTCCAGAGCAATACCCGCGTTATTGACCAGAATATCCAGCTTGCCGAATTTCTCTTCAATAAGCTGACGCGCCGCTTTATGCGTCGCTTCGTCATTGATATCCAGCAACAGAAATTGAACGTCGAAACCTTCGCCTTGAAGTTTCGTCGCTGCTTCTTTTCCTCTCTGCTCATCCCGTGCGCCGATCAACACTGTAATTCCCTGAGTCGCAAGCTGCCGCGCTGTTTCGTAACCGATGCCTTTATTTGCGCCCGTCACAAGAGCGACTTTTTTCGTCTGTTCAGCCATTGGGTTTCTTCTCCTTCAAAAATAATGTGGCGCGGGCTATTTTCCCGCGCCAGTTGCCTTCATTCGAGTACGGGTAAAACAACCCGCGCCGATCAATTTACAAGAACATACCACCAGAAGCTTCCAGTCGTTGCGCATTCACCCAGCGGCCTTCTTCGGAACACAGGAACGCGACTACGCCGCCGATGTCGTCCGGCACGCCGACGCGGCCGAGCGCTGTTTGTGAGGCCAGAAAATCTTTGACGCCGGGGCGTTCAAGCGCTTCGCTGGTAAAGTCGGTTTCAATCGCGCCGGGTGCGACGACGTTGGCGGCGATGCCGCGCGGGCCGAGTTCTTTGGCCAAATAACGCGTAAAGACTTCTATCGCGCCTTTCATCGAGGCGTACGCCGCATAACCCGGAATCGCAAACCGCGCCAATCCGGTCGAAGTATTGATGATGCGTCCGCCGTTGGCGATCAGCGGCAGCAGCTTTTGCATCAGGAAATACACGCCTTTGAAATGGACGTTCAGCAATTCGTCGAACGCTTCTTCGGTGGTTTGGTCAATTGTTGAATACCGATCAATGCCCGCGTTGTTGATCAGAAAGTCGAAGTTCTGCCGCTCCCAGTTGGCAGCCAGCGTTTGCGACAAGGTTTTGTGAAAACCATCGAACTGTTTCAAGTCCGCTACGTCCAACTGTAACGCGACGGCTTTTCTGCTTAAGGCTTCGATTTCGGCGGCGACGGCTTCGCCCTCTTCCTTCTTTTGGCGATAGGTCAGAATCACGTCGTTGCCTTTGCGGGCAAGTTGCAATGCGATGTTGCGGCCCAGGCCGCGGCTCCCTCCGGTTACCAAAGCAATTTTGTTTGTCGTTTCGTTGCTCACATTTTCTCCTTTTTGAAAAGACAATAGACAGGATTCACAAGATTGAGCAGGATTGGCTTCAAAATCAGCCCAGCCAAACTTTCATCTTGTTGAATCCTGCAAATCCTGTCTAAAAGTTCCCTGCTTTCAATTAGTAAGGGCTGGCGGTGGGTCGCACAATGATTTCGTTGACATCCACGCCGTCGGGTTGTTCTACCGCAAAGGCTATCGCGCGGGCAATCGCGTCCGCCGGAATCGCGATTTTGCGGAATTCGCGCATGCTGTCAGCCGCCGTTTGGTCGGTGATGGTTTCGGCCAATTCCGATTCCGTCACGCCGGGCGAAATCACCGTCACGCGAAGGTTGTCGTGTTCCTGGCGCAAGCCCTCGGAAATCGCAATCACAGCGTATTTCGTCGCGCAGTACACCGCTGCCGTCGGATACACCGCGTGCCCGCCGATGGAAGAAACGTTGATGAATTGGCCGTAGCCTTGTTTCTTCATAACCGGCAAACCCGCCGCGATGCCGTGCAGCACACCACGAATGTTGACGTCAATCATCTGGTTCCATTCGTTGACTTTCAATGAAGCCAGCGGCGACAGCGGCATCACGCCTGCGTTGTTAATGACGACATCCACCTTGCCAAATTTGCTGTTCGCGAAGCTGACGAAGGCTTCGACGTCTTCCTGCTTCGTCACATCCAGCGCGCGGAATTCCGCCGAACCGCCTTCGGCGCGAATGCTCGCAACCAGTTTTTCCAGCCGGTCGGTGCGCCGCGCGCCAACAACAACGTGTGCGCCACGCTGTGCGAGTAACTTCGCCGCTGCCTCGCCGATTCCGCTGCTTGCTCCCGTAATTGCAATGACTTTCCCTTTGATTCCAGACATTTCGTTTTCCTCCCTTTATTTGTTAACTGCCATTGTTCTCGCTTGCGACTTTCTTGTCTCAAGCACGGGCGCAATGTACGGGAAAGGCGAAAATCAGCGGTAATCTGAACCTGCTGAATCCTTGCCTAATCCTGCTTTCTTGCATAAGGTGAGCGACAAAATTTGAGGAGGATAAACTGAAATGGCGGGATCAGCAGCAACGGCAAGAACCGGCTATCAACTTCCAATACAGACACTTAGTCGTCCGCAATCCGAACTGGGGCGGCTAATCGAACGGCATGTCCAAGCCGACGGATTTCACGCGACTGCGATTCCGCGTGTGACCATCATCCGTGCTTCGCGGCCATCTGATCCCTTGCCGACTGTCTATGATCCTTCCGTTTGTTTCGTAATCCAAGGACGCAAACAAGTGATTTTGGGTGAAGAAATCTATTTTTATGATTCAGAGCGTTATCTGGTGGTGACGGTGGATTTGCCATTGGTTGGTCAGGTGATCGAAGCAACTTCAGCAGAGCCGTATTTATGCTTGAAATTCGAGTTGGATGCGGGCCAGCTCAGCACGCTGATGATGGAGTTAGGACCAAACGCGCCGCAAAATCCGAAGGCGGAACGTTTGGGGTTGGGCCTTTCTATCAACCCGATGGATTCGGCCTTGCTGGATGCGCTGGCGCGGTTGTTGCGGTTGCTGGATACGCCACAGGACATTCCGATTCTGGCGCCGCTGATTGAGCGGGAAATTTTGTACCGTCTGCTTTCGGGCGAATACAGTGAACGCTTGCGACAAATCGCGCTGGCCGATGGGCGAATGGTTTCGGTCAACCGGGCCATCAGTTGGATCAAACAGAATTATGCGGAGCCATTTCGCATTGAAACCGTCGCCAGGGAAGCGCGGCTGAGTCCATCGGCGTTGCATCACAGTTTCAAATCCGTGACAGCCTTAAGCCCGCTGCAGTATCAAAAGCAAATCCGATTGCAGGAAGCGCGCCGGTTGATGTTGGCACAGGCGATGGATGCCGCCACCGCCAGTCATTACGTAGGTTACGAAAGTCCTTCGCAATTCAGCCGAGAATACAGCCGGTTATTCGGCGCGCCGCCTTCCCAGGACATTGCACGGTTAAAACGCCAACAAGCCTTGGTTTGATTGGTGTCTATGTTCGATTGCCGCGCGATGTGTGATTGTGCTGGCCAGATTTTTCCAGCAACCAGCGCGCTTCGGTTTGCGCTGCACCCAACAATGCCTGCCCGATTGTCAGCAACGGCGAGCGTTGGGTAAACGCTGCGGCGATAGCGTACAACGTCAAAGGAGAAAAATTGGCCTCGTTGGAAATCACGAAAATCGGTTCCCAAGACTCCGGATGAAATTTGGTCTTGAACGCATCCAACCCGTCAAAGTTATAAAACCGGCGTCCGTGCGCTCGCACCCAACCCAGCAATATCCGCAACCAAAACGGATTCGGGTTTTCACCCACAACAGCCCGGCTGGACAACGGAGACAATCCCAAAGTGACCAATCCGCCCGCGCTGGCCGCCAGCGTGCGAATTGTTGTATCAATCATTAGTTCGCTGACCCCATTGACCGCGCCGCGACCGCGAATAATTTGTTCGATCAACCACCCTCCACGCTGCGGAACTGGCGACGCAATGACAAAACCAATGACCTTATTTTCCCGTTCGGCCACAAACACACGCCGGTCATACAGCCGTTCCAAGGTCATTGGCTCCACCAAAAAGTGAAGTGTCGGAAAACTGCGCGTCGCCAGCCATTCCTGCAAACATCGCAACAAGTCCGTATTACGGCTGGCTCGCTCCGCTGGCCATTCGTTGACCACAACGCCTTTGTTACGGGCACGATTCAATTGCGCTTTCAGCGAGCTGTGGCGCTCAAATGCGCGCGACCAATGCTCCGACTGCCAAACAGGTTGCGCTCCCAACAACGCCAGCGAATGGCGGTTGGAATGGCGAAGTTGCTCTTCCAATCGGGACTCGGCGCAAAAATAACAAACGCGCAATCTCTGTTTTGTTGACGCTTGCTCGAATTCGGCAACAACGTCTGCCAGCCGTTGTTTCAGGCAAACGGGCGCTCCCGCAACAATGCGGACGCCGTGCCGTTCGACATACCCGATTACGGCATCTCCCGCCGCCGGAAACCAATGAGAAATTCCCGGATTCAAAATTTGATACGCTGTTGAATTCCATCCGTGTTGCAAAACCAGTTCGCGCACACGCTGAAGATCGGAAGGAATGGCGATAGAGTTCTGCGGTAACACAATGTTCGAAGTATTGAAGCGTGTACGAACAATTGCAAATACGCAATAAATATTGCATCAATGCAATAGCGG
>CAZXHW010000324.1:0-8465 GCA_964639915.1 uncultured Heliomicrobium sp. | reverse complement strand
GATGGCATTCCACTGCATGCAGGACTGGTGTGTGGACAGGGACTGGAAATTCAACGTTGTTTGGAATTTGCATCGCGTACGGTGGCCAATTACTGCTCCTTGGAATTTCGCAAAGATTGGCTGGAAGTCAGCCTAAGCGGAACAGACAAATTCGACTTGATTTTTCATTCACCATTCAATCGTGTGGTGATTAATGGCGTTGATTTTTTGATTGAGCGCAGGGTGCGGCGCGTGTCATTTGAAAAGGAAACAACCGGTTGGCAATTGAAACTGGCACAATTGGCAATGGGTTGAAACGGGGCAATAGAAACAATGTGTGGAATTTGCGGCATAGCTGTACCTGGAAAATTGAATCGCCGAGTAGACGAGTCGTTGCTCAAACGGATGCGCGACACGCTGACGCATAGAGGGCCTGACGATGCAGGAAACTTTGTTGACGGCGGTATTGGGCTAGGCCATAGACGGCTTTCGATTGTTGACCTTGGCGGCGGCCACCAGCCCATGTCGAATGAAGACGGCAAGATTCAGATTGTCTTCAACGGCGAAATCTACAATCACAAAGATTATCGTCCGATGCTGGAAGCTCATGGCCATCGGTATCGAACCACCAGCGATACGGAAACAATTGTCCATCTTTACGAAGAATTTGGTCCGGCTGCTGTTCAGCATTTGCGCGGAATGTTTGCCTTTGCAATCTGGGATGGAAGCAAACGGCAATTGTTGTTGGCGCGCGACCGGCTGGGCGTGAAGCCGCTTTATTACACCTTGTCAAAAGACGGCGAGCTGCACTTTGCGTCAGAAATTAAAGCTCTGATTGAATCGCGCGCTGTCAAGCCAGAACTGAACTACAACGTTTTGGCAGATTTCTCTGCGAATCGCTACACCTCTGGAGACGAAACGCTCTTTAGTGGTGTTCGCCGATTGCCGCCAGGTCATACGCTTGTCTGGCAAGATGGCCGTGTCGAGATCAAGCAATTTTGGGAAGTCAGCTTTGCCAAACACGAAAACACTCTCAGTGACAAGCAGTACATTGAACAGTTCGACCATCTGTTCCGCGAATCCGTTCGGCTGCGGTTGATGGCTGATGTGCCGCTAGGAATGTTTTTATCCGGCGGAATTGATTCCACTGCAATTGCCGGCGTGATGAGCAAGCTGGTGAGCGACCGGATCAAGACCTTTTCCGTGGCTTTTGAGGAACGGGAAGCCAACGAACTGGAATATGCGCGAATGGCTGCGCGCGCTTTCAAGACGGATCATCACGAAATTGTTGTCAGCCCGCAGGAGTTTTTTGATGCTCTGCCTGCGATGGTTTATCAAGAAGACGAGCCCATTGCGCATCCGTCCAGCATCCCGCTTTATTTTGTTTCCAAGCTGGCAGCCGAACACGTTAAGGTTGTTTTGACAGGCGAAGGCAGCGACGAATTGCTTGCCGGATACGACAAATATCGCAAGACAATTTACAACCTGGCTATTGGCCGTGCCTACAACTTTACAGTGCCTTCGCCGCTGCGCCGTTTGGTCAAAAAGACAATTGAAAATGGCAATGGCTCTTTCGCTGTCCGGCAGAAACTTGCGCGGACTTTTTTGTGTGTTCCATCAGACATCGAAAGCATTTACTTCGACAATTTTTCCGTCTTTTCGCGGCGGCGTCAGCAAAGTCTCTTTACCCCTGAAACGCGCGCTCGAATGACGGAAAGCGATCCATATAAAACTTCACTGGCGTTAATGGGCGAGTCGGATGCAAAGACGATGCTGGATCAATTGCTGGCGGCAGATATGAAAACCTATCTGCACGAACTGCTGATGAAGCAGGATCAAATGAGTATGGCTGCTTCCATCGAAAGCCGTGTGCCGTTTTTGGATCATAAACTGGTCGAATTCGCTGCGCGGCTGCCTGAAAAAATGAAGCTCCGCGGTCTGACGACCAAATACATTTTGCGCCAGGCGATGGCAGATAAGGTTCCGAGCGAAATTTTGACGCGCAAGAAAATGGGTTTTCCAGTGCCGGTCGGAACCTGGCTGCGCGGTCAATTCCGGCATTTGCTGGATGAATATGTGCTCAGCACGCGCGCCAGGGAGCGCGGGATTTTTGAGCCTGAATTTGTTCGGAACTTAGTGGCCGGGCATCAGGCAGGCGAAAACCATGCAGAACGGTTGTGGATGTTGATCAACTTTGAAATCTGGCAACGCCGTTTCATTGACGGCGACCAACAAAATATATCTGAGCCAGAAAGCCACCCTAAGCAAATGGCTTACGCGGCAGCTTAGACAGAAAGCAGGAGAAGTTACTTGAAAATCCTTTGGATAAAAACCGAATTGCTTCATCCCGTTGATAAAGGCGGGAAGATTCGCACTTACGAAATGTTGAAGCACCTCAAACGCGATCATCAGATTACGTACTTGACGCTGGATGATGGAGCGGCTGCGCCCGATGGACGCGAAAAAGCCAAAGTATATTGCGACGATCTGGTCACGATCCCACACCGTACCCATGCCAAGTTTTCCCCAGGCTTTTACATTGAGCTGCTGAAAAATCTGTTTTCGCGGTTGCCGTACGCCGTCAAAAAATATGAGTCCGCTGAAATGCGGCGAGAGATTCTTCAGCGCGTTGAACAAGATAAGCCGGACGTTGTTGTTTGTGATTTCCTGACACCCAGCATCAATCTGCCCCAGAAGCTTGGATGCGCGACGGTACTGTTTCAGCACAATGTCGAAGCCATGATTTGGAAGCGACATTACGAAACCCAGACCAATCCGCTTAAGCGACTGTACCTGTTCGGCCAGTGGAAAAAGATGCGATCTCTGGAGCGCTCTGAATGCCAACGCTACAACCACGTCATCGCCGTTTCACGGGAAGATTGCGAAATGTTGCGGAACGATTATGGAATCGAGGCTGTCACGGACGTTCCGACAGGAGTTGACACGGACTTCTTCCGTCCTCAGACCACAATTCAAGCAGAACCGGCGAGCCTGGTTTTTACAGGTTCTATGGATTGGCTGCCGAATGTGGACGCCATTAATTGGTTTTGCAGTGAAATTCTGCATTTGGTTCGCGTCCAAATACCCAATGTCAAATTAACGGTTGTTGGACGCAAACCCGGAAATGAGCTTTTGGAGTTGAGTAAGCGAAATCCGTCAATTGTTGTCACAGGGCGCGTAGACGATGTCAGACCATTTATGGAAAGCGCTACAGCTTACATTGTGCCAATCCGCATTGGTGGGGGTACCCGGCTAAAGATTTATGAAGCAATGGCAATGGAAAAACCGCTGATTTCCACAACAGTCGGCGCCGAAGGTCTGCCTGTGCGCGACGGTGCGGAGTTATTGATTGCTGACAGTCCCAGGTCATTTGCGGATGCCGTTATTCAAGTGCTAACAAATGAATCACTTGCAAGTGAGTTGGGCAAACGTGCGGCAAAAACGGTTCGGGAAAAATTCGGCTGGTCGCGTGTTGCAGGCAGCTTTGCCGAAATTTGCCAGAACGTTTGCCGCGGAAATGCCGCTACGGAACGATCGGTTGAGGTTGCGCCAAACAGCGTTGCCTGGCAACCGGGACTTACCAGGTAACACAAGGCAGATTCAGAAAAGCAATCACTGTATTGTTTCTTAATGTTGCAAATAAAAAGACATGGAACTTACTAACGCACATAAAGTACCCCTTGCTCAGACTGGCCGTCACGCTGGCCAGACTGACGCAGTTATTGTCGAATCCTTCAAAAGCGTTAGTTGGCTACCTTTGTTGGTAATCTTGCTGGCCGGTTTCTTTTACATGGCAACGGTTCGGTCCGGCCATGAATGGGGCGATGATTTTAGTCTCTATATTATTCACGCCAAAAATATCGCGAGTGGTCAGGATTACAGGCAGGGAGGATATCTTCATTACTCGCCATATCTTGGCCCTGACGCCTATCCTCCTGTTTTTCCCATACTACTAGCGCCAGTTTACTTGCTTTTTGGTCTTAACCTGACAGCGTTGAAAATGGTTGTAATCGCGGGGTTTATTGCTTCACTGCTGGCGTTTTTGGTAATAATAAAATCGGAGCTAGTGGTTGCCTGGCAGGTAGCATTACTAGCCGCAGTCGGTTTCAATCCATACATTTGGGATCAGAAAGACCGGCTAACGTCTGATTTGGTCTTTCTTGTTTTTGCCTATCTGGCAATTGTTTTAGTGAATAAAGTTTACCGGTCTAAGACTGCTGCCATGAATTGGAAAATGGCCTTGATTATCGGGGGCGTCTTTTACCTGGCATACGGGACGCGGAGCCTGGGGTTATTACTGGTTCCTTGCCTGTTGTTGTATGACATGATCCGCCATAAAAAGATGATTCCTTCCCGTTTTGCCCTTGGAATCTCGTTTGTCACATTAGTTCTCATCGCTCTGCAATCATATTTCCTTCACAGTGACCGTGGGTATTACGATCAATTTGCGACCAGCTTTCATGATTCCATAAGTACCTGGTTAAAATACATAGCTCATAACGTGATTGCATATGCCATTTCACTAACTGATATTTGGGACAATGGTTACAGTCGAATTTTTCGCCTTGCCCTGACAATTGGCATTTCCGGATTAGCCATTCTTGGCTACTTGTCGAGGCTCTGGAGAGAAATTACATATACGGAAATTTTCATAACATTGTACGTGTTGGCAGTGTTGGTTGTGCCAATGGATGGCGGGTTAAGGTATTTAATCCCAGCTATTCCTTTCTATATTTTTTATGCGCAGCAAGGATTATTTGCCTTGCCAATTAATAAAGGAACCAGAAATGCGGTGGTCGCCACTTTGGCTGGCGCAATATTGATTTCTTATGTGGCTAAATATAGTCAGCAGGACCTCAAGCAGTTGCACTACGGTATATCAAAAGCAGAATCAGTAGAGTTTTTCGATTACATCAAACAACGAACGCAAGCTTCAGATGTCTTTATATTTACTAAGCCGCGAGCGTTGGCCCTTTTTACTGAAAGAAAATCTTCATTCTACCCAATGAATCTAGACGACAAGGGACTTTGGGATTATTTCGTGAAAATTCAGGCAACCCATATCGTAGTTGGACCTGATGGAGTATCTCCTGAGGAACAGGCTTTTCTGAGAGCGTTTGTTGATAAGTACTCTGCCAGTCTACAACTGGAATTCTCGAATGATGACTTCAATATATATCATATTAAGGAAATCCCCAATGCTAGTGGCAGGACAAAATATAACAGAATGAGATTGACCGACCCCAAACCTCAAGGAGAACCCGATAGCAAATAAAAGTGATTATGACAGAATCAGTAATGCTAAGTTGCTAGGCCACGGCAGCAGGTGACAAATAATGAAGACAAATATGGCAGTTAATAAAGAAATGACTCTCGAATTGAAGGATCATGATCGGAACAATTCGTACGCCTTTTTTGAAACTGTCTTCAACAGCAGTTGGTTAACTTCGACGGTCATTTTGATCATCGGAAGCTTTTACCTGTTTACGATCAGGCAAGGTCATTTTTGGGGAGATGATTACAGCGTTTACATTCAAAACGCCAAGAATATTGTGGATGGTGTTGACTACAACACAACCGGTTACCTTTACTTAGCGCCTTATATTGGGCCAGGATCCTATCCTCCAATTTTTCCGCTTTTTTTAGTTCCGGTTTATTGGTTATTTGGAATCAATCTGACGGCAATGAAGGTGGAAATTGTTCTCGCCGTTATGTTTTCGCTGTTGCTCTTGACGCGATTGCTGAAAGAGCATTTGTCAATAAAAGAACAAGTCATTTTGCTGGCAATGGTTGGCCTTAACCCTGTATTCTGGGAAATAAAGGATCGTGTTCAATCCGAACCCCTGTTTTTGGTTACGATCAACCTCAGTCTTTACTTTGTTTGCAGGTTCTATAAGTCATCAGGAATCCATAGGTGGGCAAAATTTGCTTACGTTTTAGCTACAGGCGCTTCATTTTACCTGGCGTATGGAACCAGGAGCGTTGGCTTATTATTACTGCCTTGTCTGGTTCTTTATGACGTCTTTCGCAATGGAAAGTTGTCATGGCCGTCATCCTACGGTGTTGGGGTTGTGATGGTTACGATTATGCTGATCTTGCTTCAGTCGCTTCTCTTGCCTCGTGCTCATAGTTATATCGAGCAGGTTCAACCAGGTTCGCAGCACTTTTTATATAACTGGATGGTTTTCATTCGCGATAATGTGTTGCGTTATACGTTTTCGCTGGCAGAGCTTTGGGATAACATTTACATCAAGGCGCCCAGGATTGTATTGACAATACTAATGTCAATACTTGCTGTCATCGGTTTTATAGCTCAGGCTAAACGCAAAGTGACTTTCCTGGAACTATTTGTTGGCTTGTATGCTATCTGCATCATAATTGTGCCGATGACTGGCGGCATTCGGTACTTATTACCCATAGTTCCGTTCTATTTGTTTTATTCGTTGCAGGGAATAAAAGCCTTGCCTCCGGGGAGCAGCTTTAGGAATGCTGTAATTGCCATTGTTGTTATATCTGTTACGACAACTTATGCCGCCAGCTATAGCACCCGGAATTTTAGAGAAATTCCAAACGGAGTTACGAAAGCTGAGGCTATTGAATTCTTTGATTATGTCAAAAAGCAAACAAATGAAAATGATGTATTCATCTTTACCAAACCCAGAGCGTTGGCGCTGTTTACTGGCCGGAAATCATCCTTTTTCCCTTTGAAAAAGGATGACAAAGAGGCCTGGCAATATTTTAGAACTGTTAACGCCACTTATCTCGTTGTTGGGCCGGCTGGCGTGGAGCCACATGAACAGGTATTTTTTACGGGATTTGTTGATCGAAACAAGAGCTATTTTCGCGAAGTATATGCGAACGCCGATTTTGTAATCTATCGGATTCTGGATATGCCGAGCTTCATTGAAGTGGCAAGCGGTTCTTAGAGATGGCGATCATATTCAGGTTACCGTAATATAGGAGAAAAAATGAAGGTAAGTGTTATTGGATTGGGATATGTAGGTTGCGTTTCAGCAGCTTGCTTGGCACAGACAGGGCATGAAGTAATTGGGGTAGATGTTAACCAATTGAAGGTGAGTATGGTCAACAGCGGCCATAGCCCAATCATCGAACCCGGAATCAACGAGTTGCTGGTTGGCGCAACGGAAAAGAAATTACTGTCAGCAACAACTGAAACAAAGGAAGCTGTGATTGCCACTGACTTGTCTCTGGTGTGCGTTGGCACGCCAAGCCAGGCGAACGGAAGCTTGGACCTGACGTACATTCGTCGTGCCTGCCAGCAAATTGGTGAAGCGTTGGCAACTGTAAGCCGTTATCACACAGTTGTTATTCGCAGCACGATGCTGCCAGGCTCGATTGAAAGCACAGTAATTCCCGCGCTTGAAGCCGGCTCAGGCAAACGCGCGGGCCGGGATTTCGGTGTTGCCATCAACCCTGAATTCCTGCGTGAAGGAACCTCAATTTACGATTTTCAGCATCCGCCTTTCACCTTGATTGGTGCGAATGATGAAGCTGCGGCAAATCATGTTAGTCAGCTTTATAAACATCTGGATGCGCCAGTTGTTATCGCAGGCATCAAAGAAGCAGAAATGGTGAAATACACCAGCAACTGTTACCACGCGTTGAAAGTGGCTTTTGCAAATGAGATTGGCAACCTTTGCAAAAAGCTGGGCGCAGACAGTCATCAGGTGATGGACATTTTCTGTCAGGATACCAAGCTGAATGTTTCCGCCGCATATCTAAAACCAGGCTTCGCTTTTGGCGGTTCGTGTTTGCCGAAAGATTTACGTGCAATCAATTACAAGGCCAAAGAGTTGGACGTTGATGTTCCTGTGCTCAGTTCGATTCTCCCCAGCAATCGCCAGCAGGTTGAACGAACTGTGGATATGGTGCTGGGCACCGGGCGAAAGAACGTCGGAATTTTAGGGTTGAGCTTTAAGTCAGGAACAGATGACCTGCGCGAAAGTCCAATGGTTTCGTTGGTTGAAACACTGATCGGTAAAGGATTGAAACTGTCCATTTATGACCGTGACGTGCAATTGGCGCGGTTGGTGGGGGCGAACAAGGATTTTATCGAAAGAGAAATTCCACACATCTCTTCGCTGCTTCGACGAGACTTGGACGACGTTATTGATTCGTCAGAGGTTGTGATTATTGGCAAGAAAGAAGACGAATTCCGTCATTTGAGTCAAAAGCTAAACAACGGACGCGTGTTCATTGATCTGGTGGGAATGCTGAAAGGGGAAAGCCATAACGGGAGTTATCAAGGCATTTGCTGGTAATGGCAGCCTTTGGCAATAAATTATGAATATTGCGAAAGCAACAGCCGAACCGAGAAGTCTTGCTGGCCAGACGCTCTGGTTAATGACGGCAAAAGGTATTGCGCTTTTTTTGGCGCTAGTACTGCCGTTGATTCTGGTTCGCCGTCTTGACCCGGAACAGCTTGGACTATACAGTCAGGCGTTTCAGATTTTGACGACCACGCT
>CAZXHW010000323.1:0-8477 GCA_964639915.1 uncultured Heliomicrobium sp. | reverse complement strand
GCGGCGCAACCAATCACAACGGCGGCGCGCTGCATTTCGGGCCAGATGGAAAGCTTTACGCAGCGGTCGGCGAAAACGCTACTTCGTCTAATTCGCAGACGCTGACCAACCTGCTTGGCAAGATGTTGCGCCTGAATTCTGACGGCTCAATCCCCAACGACAATCCTTTCTTTAACACGGCGACGGGAAATAATCGCGCGATTTGGGCGCTGGGATTGCGAAATCCATTTACGTTCAACTTCCAGCCGGGCACAGGACGAATGTTCATCAATGATGTTGGGCAGGTCACCTGGGAAGAGGTCAACGACGGCATTGCCGGGTCGAATTACGGTTGGCCCAACTGCGAAAGCCCATGCAGTCCACCCAATCCAAGCCTTCGCGATCCGATTTACTGGTACTCGAATGACGCCAGCACTTGTGCCATTACGGGCGGAACTTTTTACAATCCGACAAACGCGAGTTTTCCGGCGCAATATGTAGGGAAATACTTTCTGGCGGATTTCTGCGGCAACTGGATCAAAACTATTGACCCGACTTCGCCACCAACCGTAGGCGCGGCAACTGGCTTTGCCACCGGATTGGCTAACCCGGTGGATTTGCAAGTCAGTAATGCCGATGGAAGTTTGTATTACTTGCAACGCGGCGGCGGCGGCCAATTGTTTAGAATTCAATACACCGTGAATTTAGCGCCGACCATTACTCAAGAGCCGGCCAATCAAACTGTTATCGAAGGCCAGACGGCGACGTTCAGTGTGGTCGCAACTGGAACCGCACCGCTCAGTTATCAATGGCGAAAGAACAACATGGACATTGGTGGCGCGAATTTGCCAAGTTACACGACTCCGCCAACGACACTGGCCGACAGCGGAGCGCAGTACACTTGTTTTGTCAGCAATAGTTTCGGCAATGACACCAGCAGTCCCGCGACACTAACTGTTTTGCCTGTCTCCACAACAGGATTGATGTTTTACCCGTTGGCGCAACCGATTCGTTTGCTGGATACACGCACTGGCCAGACGGGCTGCGACTCTCCGGGAGCGCCAATCGTTGCCGGAGTTGATCGCACGCAACTGGCTCGGCGGACTTGCGGAAATGCAACCATTCCCGCGAATGCCTTGGCCATCACCGGGAATGTCACACCCGTTCCAACCAGCCAGGGGTTTTTGACGCTTTATCCCAGTGACGCTGCGCTGCCGTCTGTCGCGAATTCAAACTTTGTTGCGAATCAAATTGTCAACAATGTATTTACCGTAGGTTTGGGGCCAGACGGCTCGTTCAAGATTCACGCTTCGACAACGACCAATGTTGTAATTGATGTTTCGGGCTATTACGCGCCGCCGGGAGCTGGCGGTTTGTTCTTTCATCCTTTGCAGACGCCGGTTCGCCTGCTGGAAACCCGGTCTGGGCAACCTGGCTGTGACACGCCCGGAACACCAATCAATGGTGGCTCCACGCGCACAGAGCAGGGACGTGTCACCTGCGGCAGTGTGACCATTCCCAGCACTGCGCAAGCCTTGGTCGGCAATGCGACAGTCGTCAGGCCGGCGGCGCAGGGGTTCATCACGCTTTTCCCAGGCAACGCCAGCCAACCGCTTGTATCCAGTGGCAATTACGCCGGGAACGACGTTATCAATACTCCGTTTACCGTAGGATTGGGCATTGACGGAACATTCAAAATCTATACAACGCAGACAACGGATGTTGTGGTTGATGTGTTGGGTTATTACAGTTCGGAACCCAGCGATGTGAATGGTACGGGATTGCTGTTTTATCCATTGGGAGGGCCAGTCAGATTGCTGGATTCGCGCGCAATGGCATCAGCATGCTTTACTCCTGGAGCGCCGTTTACCGGAGGCGTTGAATACTCACAACAAGCTCGCGGCACCTGCGGCGGCCAGACAGTTGCGGCAAATGCGCTGGCTGTGGTTGGCAATGTTACGACGGTCAATCCCGTCGGAGGATTTTTGACCCTGTGGCCAAGCAGTGTTACACGTCCTTTTGTGGCGACGTCAAATTTCACGGCAGGACAAACTGCCAATCGCCATTTCATCACTGGGCTTGGGCCGGATGGCGCTTTCAAAATCTACGCAGCATCGAATACCGATTTGGTCATTGACCTGTCCGGCTATTTTGCGCCCTGAGATTGACCTTCAACGCAACGGGGCAAAGATACAAATGCTTCTTCACTTGAAGGGCCCCAAGCGGACACGACTCGCTTGATCCGCAGTATCTTTGCGCCTGCGTTAACCCAAAATACACACAACAACTTTCGGAGCACTAAATGATTCTTACGCGCCGTTTTTATTTTCCCCTGGTGGCCGCTGCGCTGTTTATTTTTCTGGCAGCGGCTTCACTAATGATTGGCTTGCGCTTGGCTGAACCGTCTGCCAGCGCCGCACCTGCCTGGCAGAACAAGGTTGCTGATTGGGTGATGACCCATACAGAAGACGGAAAAGAGGCAGAGTTTCTGGTGATTTTGGAAGATCAAGCCGACTTTTCGCTGGCCCAGAATATGGAGCAGAAGTATGAAAAAGGACGCTTTGTGCGCGACGCGTTGTTGTCCAAAGCGGAGGTAAGCCAGGCTCCGATTGTTGATCTGTTGAAGTTTATCAAAAAGCAATATCGCCAATTTTATATCGTCAACGCAATTCTGGTGACGGGCGGACGTGACGTGGTAGAGATGCTGGCTTCGCGCGCGGATGTCGCTCGCATCGAAGGCAACCCGCGAATTCAAAACAATTTGGTTGCCCAACCGACTGCCGAGGAATTAAACGCTGCCATTCGAAAGCTGAATACCAAGAATGCGCCGAATGCTCCCGAAGCCGTTGAATTAGGTGTGAACTCGATTCGTGCGCCAGAGGTTTGGGCGACGGGCTTTACCGGGCAGGGAATCGTCATTGCTGGGGCTGACACGGGCATTCGCTGGGATCACAATGCACTGAAAAGCCACTATCGAGGGTGGAATGGCTCAACCGCCGATCACAATTACAATTGGCATGACAGCGTTCACAGCGGAGGAGGCAGTTGCGGCCCCAATACAACTGCGCCTTGCGATGACGATGGGCACGGAACGCACACGGTAGGAACAGTGCTTGGGGATGACGGCGCAGCGAATCAAATCGGTGTCGCGCCCGGAGCCAAATTCATCGGTTGCCGCAACATGGACCAGGGCAATGGCACTCCGGCAACCTACATTGAATGCATGGAGTGGTTTTTGGCACCGTACCCGGTTGGCGGCACTCCTGCGCAGGGTGATCCAAGTAAAGCCCCAGACATCACGACCAATTCCTGGGGCTGCCCGCCTTCGGAAGGTTGCAGCGTGGGAACTCTGCAAGCCGCCGTCGAAGCGCAGCGCGCCGCTGGAATCATGATGGTGGTGGCTGCGGGCAATAGTGGTTCAGCCTGTTCAACTGTCAGCGATCCACCTTCATTTTATGCGGCTTCGTACACCGTCGGCGCGATCAGTGCCAGCACTGGGAATATCGCCAGTTTCAGCAGTCGCGGGCCGGCAACGGCTGACGGCAGTAACCGCTTGAAACCAGAAATCACCGCACCTGGTGTCAGTGTTCGCTCTGCACTGAACGGCAGCAATACCAGTTACGGATCTTTGAGCGGAACTTCGATGGCGACACCGCACGTTGCCGGAGCGATTGCTTTGCTGTGGTCCGCGCGTCCGGCTTTGAAGGGACAAATCCAACAAACAATTGATCTGCTCAATCAAGCCGCCGTGGATGTGTCTTCGACCAGTTGCAGCAGCAGCGGCGTTCCAAATAACGTTTACGGTTGGGGACGGCTTGATGTGAAAGCTGCTGTGGATGCGGCTGGCGGTTGCAACTACACGCTGAATCCGACCAGCGCAAATTATCCTTCTGCTGCCAACACTGGCTCCGTCGCTGTCACCACAGACGTTAGCTGCAATTGGTCAGCAACCAGCAACAACAGTTGGCTGCAAATTACCAGTGGCAGCAGTGGGATGGGCAATGGCACGGTCAATTACAACGTGTTGATCAACAATGGTCCGGCGCGGAACGGTTCGCTGACAATTGGTGGCGTGAATTTCCCGGTTTCACAAGCCAGCGGTTGCAACGCAATTACGGTCAATCCTTCGACGCTGCCAACTGGTTATGTCGGCGCGCTCTACAATCAGCCGCTCTCAGGTTCTGGAGGAACGCCGGGGTATACATTTTCCTTTACAGGCACGCTGCCGCCGGGCGTGGGATTGCTTTCGGGTACTTTGAACGGCACGCCGACAACGGCAGGAACATACAATTTCACAATTCAGGTGACAGACAGTTTGGGATGCAGTGGGTCGCAAGGGTATTCCGTGACGATCAGCAACGGATTGCAGTTTTATCCGTTGCCGAAGCCGATTCGCTTGCTGGACACGCGCGCGGGACAACCAGGCTGCGACGCTCCCGGGACGTCAATTACCGGCGGGACAGATCGCACGCAGCTTGCCCGGCGAACCTGTGACAGCGTAACGATTCCTGCCAATGCAGTTGCCATAACAGGCAATATCACGCCAGTTGCCGGAACGACAGGTTTTGTGACGCTTTATCCCAGCAATGCCACCAGGCCAAATGTGGCCAGCTCGAATTTTGCTGCCGGGAAAATCGTCAACAACGTGTTTACTGTCAGACTTGGGCCAGACGGTTCGTTCAAGATTTACGCTTCGGCAACGACTGATGTGGTAGTGGATGTTAGTGGATATTTCGCTCCGCCGGGCACAGGAGGCTTGTACTTCCATCCGCTGCCAGCGCCGATTCGTTTGCTGGAAACGCGCGCTGGAGAAACGGGATGTGATGCTCCGGCCGCTCCCTTGGCCAGTGGCAGCACGCGCACCCAGGCTGGTCGAGTGACCTGCAGCGGCGTGACCATACCTGTGGCGGCGCAAGCGCTGGTCGGCAATGCGACGGTTGTGAACCCCACGGCGCAAGGCTTCATCACACTCTTCCCCAGCGACGCCACACAGCCAATGGTTGCCAATGGCAATTACACGGCAAGCAGTGTCGTCAATACGCCCTTCACGGTTGGTTTAGGCGCAGATGGGGCGTTCAAAATCTACACGACGCAAGCGACCGATCTGGTTATTGACGTGCTGGGCTATTACAGCACGGAAGCTTCAGACGTGAATGGCGCAGGGTATTTGTTCTACTCGCTGACAGCGCCGGTCAGGTTGCTGGACTCGCGCGTTGGCGCAATGGCTTGTTCCACGCCCGGAGCATCCTTCACGGGCGGAGTCGAATACACCCAGCAAGCCACGGGAACTTGTTCCGGGCAGACAGTTCCGGCGAATTCCGCGGCGGTGCTGGGAAATGTGACGACAGTGAATCCGGTTGGAGGGTTTTTGACCTTGTGGCCAAGCAATGTTGTTACGCGTCCATTTGTGGCAACTTCGAACTTCATCACCGGTCAAACAGCGAATCGGCATTTCATTGTCGGGTTGGGACCTGACGGAGCATTCAAACTTTACGCTTCCGGGACGACAGACCTGGTCATTGACCTGTCTGGTTATTTTGCTCCGTAATCCTTACAATGCTCACATATCACCCGCCCTGGTTTTCTGACGGAAAGCCAGGGCTTTTTTGTGGCCAGTATTGTGCTACGAAGTAGGATGAATCCGACGCTGTGGTAGGTGCTGGCTATTCAAAGGCGTAGGCTAAAGTAGTTTTATGTTACTTCAGATTATTTTTCTAAATTATTCTGAGTACCTATATTGACGATTGCCATACGCGATTATAAGCTCGCTTGTGTCATCGGCAAGGCATGTAAAAAAGCCTTCCAAAGCTGGATCATCCCCATTAAGTTTCGCTCGCGAAGAGTACTCCCTATAATCCCTAAAAATATCTGCGACTTAGTGTCTGGCAAGCATTGCATTGTGTAGCTTTGTTCTTCCCCCTGTAATTCTTCCGTCATAATTATTTGGAAACTCGCACTGATTAACAGGCAAACAACCTGATTAGGTTATTCGCCTGTTAGTGCAGCTTGCTTAAAGGGGGATCAATGAAAGCGCAAAGGGTTGCTCGCTTCGGCTTCATGCTGGTTGTCATCTTTACGATGGCTGGTGTCGGTTTGGCAGTCTTCTTTCGTCATGATTCGGTCAAGGCTGCAATGCAGGAAGAGGTTTGGCAGGAATTGGCCGCTGATTCTAGTGAGCAGTTGACACGGCAATTTCCTGCGGCGCCGTCCGGACAAAGGAAGTTTTTTCGGCTGAATGGCGAAGCGCTGAAAAGGATTTTAGACAGCGCGCCAGTGGAAAAAAGCGGAGAACTATCCGAAAGCCAGACGATACTGTCGTTGCCAATGCCTGACGGCAGGATGATGCGGTTTCGCATTCAGGAATCGCAGATTTTGGAATCGCCGCTGACGATTCAATACCCGGACATCAAAAGTTATCGCGGACAGGGAATTGATGATCCATCGGCGACAATGCGCGCAAGCTGGTCTTCGTTGGGGTTTCACGCGCTGGCGTTGAATGACAGTGGCGCAGACACAGTTCTACCCATTGGAGGCGATGCGGCTCTTTACGCCAGTTCCAATGGCCAGGAGTTGACTGAAAAGCTTCGTTGCGAGGTGGACGAAAGCAAGGTGATTTACCGCGAACAAAACGCGGTGCAAGCTCCTGCTGCGCCGGTTGGCACGACGTTGCGAACGTATCGAATTGCGATTGCGACAACGTCGGAATACAGCGCGCAATTTGGAGGCGGAAATGTCGCTCAGACCATTGCTTCGATTAACGTCTGGCTGAATTCGGTCAATGCCATTTATGAACGCGAATTGTCCGTCAGGCTGAATCTGATCGGCAATAACAGCCAGGTCGTTTACACCGCAGAACCCGATCCGTTCACGAACAATGACCCAAATGCGATGTTGGCTCAGGTCAGAACAACTTTGCGTGATCAAATCGGTACGGCCAATTACGATTTGGGGCATGTGTTTGGAACTGGTGGCTCCGGCGTGGCCTATATCGGTGTGGTTTGTTCAGCCGGCGCTGATGGCAACGGAGCATTCAAGGGCGGTGGCGTCAGTTTGATGGGAGGCACTGCTGGCAATGCAACTTATGTTGGATTGTGGGCGCACGAAGTTGGGCATCAATTTGGCGCAGATCATAGCTTCAACAGCTCCTCTGGATTTTGCGGGGCGATAGGCGGCCGGAATCCGAATTCCGCCTACGAATCAGGTAGCGGGGTGACTTTGATGTCCTATTCCGGGGTCTGCGACTCTGACAACATCAGTCTGGTGCGTGATCTGCGGTTTCATGCAAAAAGCTTTGATTCGATTACCAACTATCTGGCGAATAACGGCGGCTGTGCGCAGACCAGCGCGACTGGCAATAACATCCCAACCGTGAATGGTGGCAGTGATTTCACGATTCCGAAAAACACTCCCTTTACGTTGACGGCATCCGGCAATGATGCGGATGCGGGAGATGTCGCAAACTTGCGGTACATCTGGGAACAGTACGATGCGGGAGGCACCAGTTATGCGAACCCTCCGTATGACGACAGCGGAGACACATCGGCTTCTACGCGTCCGATCTTTCGCCCGTTTCCAATCCAGGCTTCGCCTTCCCGAACGTTTCCAAGCCTGACTTATATTTTGAACAATGCGAACAATCCGCCGGATTTCGATACCAGCGGGTTTCGCACGGCGGAAGAATTGCCGAGCATCGGGCGCACGCTCAATTTTCGCGTCACTTTGCGTGATCAGCGCGGTGGAGTGAATTATGACGATGTACAGCTACAAGTCGCGGGCAATGCAGGCCCATTCACCGTTACCGCCCCTGAAACCTCGGCATTTTGGGTGGGCGGGACAAATCAAACCGTCACCTGGAACGTATCGGGCACAAACGCCGCGCCAGTAAATTGCGCAAACGTCAAAATTTCGCTTTCGACGGATGGCGGCAATACCTTTCCGATTGTCGTTTTAGCCAGCACCCCGAACGACGGCAGCCAGACAATTGTCGTTCCGGCTGGGTTTAGTTCGTCTGCGGCGCGAATCAAGGTTGAAGCCGTAGGCAATGTCTTTTTCGATATTTCCGGGGTGAATTTCACGTTGCAACCTGGAAGTTGCAGCTATTCGATCAATCCGATATTCCAGAACGTTTCAGGGGCTGGGGGAGCTGGCACGGTAGACGTAACGGCGCCTGCCGGATGTGCCTGGACCGCGACCAGCAATGTTGGCTGGGTGACGATCACTAGCGGAACCTCGGGCAGCGGCAACGGCACGGTTGCTTTCACGGTTGGGGCAAATTCCAGTTCAGCGAGAAACGGAACGCTGACCATTGCCGGACAAACTTTCACCGTGATACAAGGCGGCAATTGCCCGGCGATTTCGCTCAGTCCGTCAATGCTTCCGAATGGCACGGCTGGCACGGCTTACCCCTCGACAACGATTACGGCTACCGGCGGCATTGCGCCGTACGCATTTACTGTTACAGGCAATCACCCACACGGATTGAATTTGTCATGAAGCGG
>CAZXHW010000322.1:0-8484 GCA_964639915.1 uncultured Heliomicrobium sp. | reverse complement strand
CTACTGCCCTTCCTGATTCCGAAATTGATGGCAAACCAGTCGCGGTCATCACAGTTGAATTTGGCGTGTATAAATTAAAGCTCAGCTTCGACAAACAAACCTATCTGGCACGGCAGGTAAGTTATGGACTGTTGTATGGATCCAATGAAGTCCAACTCGATGAAATTCAGGAAGATTACAAAACGATCGGCGGCATAAAATTCGCCCACAAAACAATTGCATTGGAAAAAGGAAGAGTGATTGGGGAAATGGCAGTCACAGACTTCAAAATCAACAGCGGAATTGATCCAGTGAAATTTACTCGTCAGTAAAATCCCGCCTGAAACAAAATCGCAGCACTAGCCTGCTAATTGCCCAGCCCATCTTTACCTTTTGTTTCCTTCTCGGCAGAAATTTCAGCCTTCCTTTTCTCCGAATCAAAAAATTTCTTTTTGCTTGAAGGGATTGCCCCGCAAAAAACGGATACCTGATTGAGACCAGATCGGCACAGAAGCCGACGAGAGAGTTTCAAACAATAAACATCCGTTAAACCGAGGAGGGCTACAAATGTTCAACACCAAATTCAAATCAGGCAAGTTCAGGTGGTCGGCAGTGAGCAAGCTGCTGGGCTGCATACTGGGAATGTATTGTTTATTCGTCTCCCTCAGCTCAAGGCAAACAAAGGTTCAGGCGCAAGCACCGCAAAACCTGCGCTACGATCAAATTCAACAGCGTTCGATCCACAATGCATATCAAACCCAATTTTCGTTTGGAAGCCCTGGCAAGGCGGAGCAATTATTGGATCAGATCATTTACCAGAGAGCGTATTCGCTGGAAGTTGATCTATTTGCCAACCCGACGCCATTTTCCTGCAGCGCTTCGGTCGGTCCGGATTGGTGGATTCGGCATGACGCCGCATCTCAGGATAGCAATATCTGCACGCTGTCCGATGTCTTGCGGCTCTTGCGCGGCCTTCACGACGCGCAGCCCCAACACGAAGTCATCACACTGAATGTTGAGCTGGCCAATGGCCGAATCGGCAAAGGAAGCTTGAGCGTGTTTTCCAACTACAGCCCGCAATCGCTGGATCAAATTTTCAGGGACTATCTAGGCAACGCCATTTATACGCCCGCTCAGTTGCTGCGCGACAACTGTATGCCCGTCAACACAGGCTCACTGACCAAAGCTGTTTTGCAGCGCGCAGATGGGCGCGGCGGTTGGCCGACAACAGACCAGCTTCGCGGCAAATTTATCATTACGTTTCATGGCGCAGACGGACGCAACAGAGACTTAGACGACCTGGGCCGCTTTTTCCCGAAAAACGCCACCAACACCGGTTACGACTTGCCGACAATCAATAATCGCGTGGCCTTCCTGCTGGATGAATTTCGATGGAACGAATACACCCCCCAACAATTGATTGATTTTCACCCGCACATCGTTTTCCACGCCGAAATTCCAGCTTCAAAGATTTATACCGCACGCCGGAACCTGCCTGGGCATATCCTTCGCACAAATGAATCCGATGCCCCGGAAGACATCGCCAAAGCCCAAAAGGACGGCGCAAATCTGCTGATGGTCAATATCGTGGATACGGATGCTTATCCGTTCGCCCGCACTCATAACGCTTACCTTTATCCGTTTGGCGCAAGCGTTCCCGATGCAAATGGAAATTATCCGGTCGGCGCAGCTTGTTACATGCACCCGTCTGTCGCCAACAAAGCCGAGCCGGGCTATCGAATGCGGTTTGGCGACCGATCAGGTGGTGACATAGACAACGGCGCGGATAAATTCTCTTTTGCTTACTTTGACGAAACGTCTTCGACGGGAAACACAACGGATGTCTGGACGGCGGAAATCTCTTCGGTCAGCAGCGGTCGCGTCCACGAATTCGGCAAAGGGCTGATTATGGCTCGCGAATCACTTGATCCAAATGCGCGCTATTTTTCCATCGGACGCACAGCGGACGAGCACGGCTTGCGTGTGCAATGGCGTGATCAGTTCGGAGCCGATCGAGTGCTTCGCGAACCGAATGTGAGTTATCGGGAAAACTGGAATTTCATCAAAATGGAGCTGACGCATTTCAACAACGGTCAAAATACTTTGTGCCGCGGGTATGTTTCGTACACAGGCGCAGAAGGAACCTGGATCAAAGTTGGAGAAGACGTGACGATCTATGCTCCGCTCAAGTTCAAGGGCTTGGCAGTTGCGTCGAACAGCAACGGCGGCAGATATTCCGCGTTCGATTTTATCAACCTGCGACGCGGGCCTGTGGGCAGCGCTCGACAGCCAGTTAGTTTGGGGAATTTCCAATTCAAGACAATCAATCACACCTTAACGCCGCTGGTGCAGCGGATCGTTGCCTCTGAAACGCCAGCGCCGCCTGTTTCCGGCGATTGTCACGTGCCAACGACTATCACGATCACCGGAACCACTCCCAATCCGTCGAATTTGAATGGAGCCGTCACCATCAACTACATCATCGGCGTTCCGCCTGCCGCGACAACTCCGCTGACTGGTTCCGTGACGGTTTATGCTGGCGATGCCACTTGCACCAAACCAATCAGCGGCATGCCGCCAGGACTGATTTACGGGTCTTGCCAGGTTAGCTATGCCTATGGCGGTCCAAAGGCAGTGGTGGCGAATTATTCCGGCGACGAAACATATGGGTTTAGCAGTTCTCAGGTGTGGTCGCACCACGTCAATCGCAACGTCACCACGACAACCCTTACCAGCACGAACCCTGCGCCCGCGTTGCAGCCACTGACTTTTAACATTGCGGTTGCAGGCACTGGCGCGCCAGCGCAGCCGACAGGCAATGCTCGACTGACGTTTGAAAACGGGCTGGAGTTCGACGTTCCCATTAATAACGGCGCTGGAAAGTACGTCATGCAAAATCCCCAACCTGGAACGCAAACAGTTCATGTTGATTACCAGGGAGATGGCTATTACGAACCAAGCCAAACCACGATCACGCAAACGGTCAACTGCCCAACAATCAATATCGGGCCTGATACGCTGGCGACCGGAACCGTTATGGCACCGTACACCCAGACAGTTACGGCGACCGGATTGCTGCCTGGTAATCGCGGCTTTTACATCGAAGGAATCAACTTCTTGCCTCCAGGCCTGCAACTAGGACCAATTGATGGAATCATCACCGGCACGCCGCAAGCTGTTGGCAATTATGCATTTCCGATTGGCGTCAGCGACTTCAATGGTGATTGCAGAGCCTACCGAAACTACACACTGAATATTACCTGCCCAACAATCACACTGGCTTCCCTGCCAAACGCGCGCTTGGGCCAGACCTATAACCAAGCCGCGACAGCTTCGCCCACAGGTGGAGAATATGTTTACTCCGTAACGGCAGGCTCTTTGCCCCAGGGACTAACACTAAACACTGCGACGGGTGCTGTCAGCGGCACGCCAACCCAAACTGGCACGTTCAATTTCACGATCAAAGCTACGGGATTCAAGGCTGTCACTGGGCCACCAGATGAAGGCGGCACTTTCCCGATGATGAATGGCGCGTGTAATGGCAACCGAGCGTATTCGCTGGCCGTCAACGCGGCTGGTGATCCAAGCGGATTGCAGTTTTACCCCTTGGCGCATCCGATTCGCTTGCTCGACACGCGAGCTGGGCAGACTGGATGTGATGCTCCGGGAGCAATGATTCAGGGCGGAACTTCGCGCACCCAGACTGCCGCAGGCAGAATGTGCGGAGGCTTGTTGATTCCAGCCAATGCTGCGGCGTTGACCGGCAACATCACAACAGTCCAATCCGGCGGCGGATACCTGACGCTTTATCCAAGCGGCGCTCAGCGACCGTTGGTTGCCAATAGCAACTTTTCCGCGAATCAGGTACTGAACAATGCCTTTACGGTTGGACTTGGCACAGACGGAGCGTTCAACATCTTTGTCGCGTCGAGCACCAATGTAGTCGTTGACGTGACGGGCTATTACGCGCCTCCGTCAGATTACGGTTTGTATTTCCATCCACTGCCGAAACCGGTTCGGCTGCTGGAAACCCGCCAGGGCCAGAGCGGTTGCAACGTGACTGGCGTGCAGGTGCAAGGTGGGTTCGATCAGGCACAACTAGCACATACGATGTGCAACAACCTGACCATTCCAGCTTCGGCGACGGCCATTGTCGGCAATGCGATCTCGCTGAATTCGGGTACAGGCTATCTGACGCTGTATCCGCAAGGAGCTTCGCGTCCGCTGGTTGCAAGCTCAAACTTCCAAACCGGCCAGGTGATGAACGCGCCGTTCACTGTGGGCCTTGGAGCCACAGGCGAATTCATGATCTTTTCGTCAGCGACCACTGATTTGGTAATTGATGTGGTTGGCTATTACAGCGATCAGGCCAATGACGAGAACGGAGTTGGGTTGTTGTTCTATCCTTTGTCAGCGCCGGTTCGGTTGCTGGAAACTCGCGCCGGACAAAGCGGTTGTTACACGCCTGGAACGCCTCTGACTGCGGGTTCGACCGTGCAACAACAAGCTCGTGGAACCTGCAGCGGCCAGACCATTTCCCAAACTGCGCTGGCCATCGTGGGCAATGCGACCGTTGTTTCACCAGCAAGCAATGGCTCACTGATTTTCTGGCCCAGCGGTACACGTCCGCTGGCAGCAACAAGCAACTTCACTGCGGGACAGGTCTTCAACCGCCACTTCACGACGGCTTTGGCAGCAACAGGAATGTTTAACATCTTCAGTTCGGCTCAAACTGAGCTGGTGCTTGATGTAGCCGGTTATTTCGCGCCGTGATGGTAGCTGGCGACTCTTTCAGATTATGGGAGTTGAAGGCAGACGAACTGAAATTCGTCTGCCTTTTTGTGCTACTGAATGTAGCGATAACTGTTTGAAGGCATTTCGGTGGCTACGTTCGAGGTCGTCGCGCAGTTCTACTATGAAGACGATCCGAAGAAATTCGAAGCTAGCGGCATTTCTGACGAAGCACACAGTTCATTGAAAAGCGGTCTTCCCCGATTACGGCTTGAACTCTTTTCATTGCGGAATGCCCATCTGCCGCATCAGTTCAGCAAAACGTGGCGTATTACGAATGGGATCCCAAATCGGCTCGTTCTTGTAAAACACGCCGATCTCGTCCGCTGCCAAGCTGCGTTCCAGCAAGGACAAGGCCTGTTCCTTCTCATTCAATGCCGCGTAGATTTTGGTCACCCAGTTGGCCGCGCTCAGGTTCGCACCCGCCATCCCTTCCAACTGTTTGATGATTTGCAATGCTTCGACACGCCGGCCTTGCGCCGCGTAGACAATGCCAGTGCTGCCAATCAGCAAGGCGTCATTCGGCCGCGAGCGTTTGGCCTGCTCCAACTCGACCAACGCCTGATCGAACCGTTTCGTGGGCAGATACGCGCCAATTTCCCAGGTTTGAGTAAAGGGAGGGCCAAGCTCTGTCGCTTGGCGCAACAGTTCGAGAGCGCGCGCATAGTCGCCCTTCAACAAGTATGGCAACGCCTCAGTGCGCGCAATGGCGGAGGAGAGCGGATCGAGTTCGCGCGCTTTGGCAATTGCCTGGATGCTTTCCTCGAACCGGCCCTGGTTCGCGAGCGAGTAACACAAATAGCCGTAGGTGTTGGCGTGATTTGGATTGAGTTCCAGCGCACGCCGGAAGGCGCGATCACTGAGCGCGAAATTGTACGGCGCGTACCACCAAGTCTCTCCAAGCGCAGTGTGCGCTTCGGCCAGATTTTCATCTAGTGTAAGTGCTTTGCGCGCCATCTCCTGGATTTTTCGCCGCGCCGCGCTGGGCGCAATGTAAGCGCGCGCGCCCAAAATCGTATAAGCGTCGGCCAGACCCGCATAGGCGAGCGCGTAGTTAGGGTCTTCGTCCAGCGCCTTTTCGTAGTAGCCAATCGCCAGCTCCGTGTTCTCGCGAGTGCGCAGTTGGATGGCACGTCGGCCCTGCGTATAGTACTGAAACGCTTTGATGTTCGCCGTATGCCGTTTGGCCAGTTGCTGGCGCTCGGTGTCGGTCAGCTTCAAGCGCAGCTTGGTCGAAATCTCCCGAGCGATTTCTTCCTGAATAGCAAAGAGGTCAGCCAACCGGCCCGGGTATTGCTGCCCCCAGAGTTGTTTGTTGCGCGCCACATCCACCAATTCCACACGGATGGTCAGATTGTCGCCTTGTTGCAGGACGCGCCCGACAACGACCGCGCGCACGCCCAATTGACGGGCTGCGCTGAGCGGATCCTCTGTTTTGCCTTTGAAGTGAAAGACCGAACTGCGCGCGATGACGTTCAGCTCAGAAAGTTGAGCCAAGTTGTTGATGATGTTTTCCGTCAAGCCGTCGGCCAAGTCATCCGTTTCCGGCGCGCGCGACTGATTGACGAAGGGCAAGACAGCAAGCGAATCAATCACGGCGGAGGATGGGCGCGTTGACCAGTAATAGACCAGACCCGCCACGGCGCTGAGCATGACAAGCAGTACCGCCAGAGTTGCGCGCTTACGGCGCTTGAGTTCACTGACCAGATATTCGGTGCTCGAAACCGTGTGAGCGGCAGCATCGGTGTTCGTGGTGACGGGTTGCGCGCCGCTCGTTCTGACGTGTTGCGAGTGCGCCTCCGAAATCAACGCCTCTTTCACCGCATTAAGGTCGGCGAGCAGATCGTTGGCCGTTTGATAGCGCTCGTCGCGCTCTTTGGCCAACACGCGATTGACGATTTGCTGCAAACCACGCGGCGCGTGTTCGGCAAGCAGCGGCGGCTCCTGATCGAGAATCGCCACAATTACATGATTGCGCGTCTCGCCTCTGAAGGGCTTTCCGCTGGTGACCAACTCGTACAATACCACCCCAAGACTGAACAGATCACTGCGCTCATCCAACTTCTGCCCGCGCGCCTGCTCTGGCGACATGTAAGCGACCGTGCCAAGGATTGCGCCCGCCTGCGTCTCAAACATTGAGCTTTTAGTCGCTTCTGTTTCCCCCTTGCGCGGCGACGAATCCTGTTCAATCAGCTTGGCTAAACCAAAATCCAGCACCTTGACGTAATTGTCCGGCCGCACCATCACGTTTTCGGGTTTGATGTCGCGGTGGATGATGCCCGCCTTGTGCGCGGCAGCAAGTGCGCTGGCGATTTGCATCGCCACGTCAATTGCTTTGCCCAATGTCATTTCTCCGCTGCCAACCAGCGCGCGTAACGTCTTTCCCTCGACAAATTCCGTGGCAATGTAATGCCGCCCTTCTTCTTGCCCAATGTCGAAAATGGTCAGAATATTCGGATGGTTCAAAGCGCTGGCAGCGCGAGCTTCACGCCGGAAACGACGCACTCGTTCCTCATCCCGTGTGAACCGTTCAGGCAATACCTTCAGCGCCACGTTGCGCCCCAGCCGCGTATCGTATGCCAGATACACTTCACCCATCCCGCCGCGTCCCACTTCGCGCACCAGTTGATACACACCGATGCGCTGTCCGGCCAGTGATTCAGACAATAGCCGGGTCAGATGAGTAGAGAAATTGTCGGAAAGACTGAGCAGTTCCGGAGCAGCGGAATAAACCGGGCGATCAAGGAATTCGCCTTCAGCTTCGTCGGCAGCCAACAGCTCTTCAATTTGACGGCGCAACTCTTCATCTCCGGCGCAGGCTTTCGTCAGCCAGACCGCGCGGGCGCTGGCGTCTTGCGCCAGCGCCTCTTGGAAAAGTTGCTTGACCTGATTCCAACGCTCAGGAGTCATCGTGGCTTCTTCACTGTTTCGAGATTGTGGAGTTCAATCATCCTCGCACGACAGGCTGTCGCTGCGGAACTATGGCTTCGGGCTGGCCTTGCCCGCCAAACACTTCTTTGAACGCACCGATGGAAGAAAGAACGCTGCTGGTTTCAACCGGCATGAAGATGACTTTGGAATTGCCGGACTTGGCCATCTCTCTCAGCGATTCAATGTACTTCATCATAATCAAGTACTGCGCTGGATTTCCCTGCCCTCCGGTGATACCGACGGCGATATGACGAATGGATTCGGCTTCGGCGGCTGCGGCAGTCAAACGAGCCTGCGCCTGGCCTTCGGCTTGCAGAATGGCCGACTGCTTTTCACCTTCGGCACGAGTAATGGCAGCCTGCTTTTCACCTTCTGCGCGCGTAATCGCAGCCTGCTTTTCACCGTCTGCCTGCAAAACCACAGCGCGGCGATTGCGTTCGGCCGTCATCTGTTTTTCCATCGTGATGCGAACGTCTTCAGGTGGGTTGATGTTTTTCAGTTCAACGCGAGTGACTTTAACGCCCCATTTGTGCGTCGCGTCGTCCAGTGTGACGCGCAATCGGCTGTTGATCGTGTCGCGGGAACTGAGCGCGTGATCCAGATCCAGTTCGCCGATTACATTGCGCATCGCCGTAATCGTCAACTGAATGATGCTGCCCACCAGATCGTTGATTTCATAAACGGCTTTGATTGGATCGGTAATCTGCCAGTAAATCACAGAATCCACCATGATCGTCACGTTATCGCGTGTAATCACCGGTTGCGGCAACAGGTCTGTAAACT
>CAZXHW010000321.1:0-8492 GCA_964639915.1 uncultured Heliomicrobium sp. | reverse complement strand
CAGTGCAAGCGATGCCAGATTAATTACGTGCTGCCAGAGCCGCAACTTTTCAGCTTCAACAATCCATTCGGCGCATGTCCAACTTGCCAGGGGTTTGGAAACACCATCGGTTTGGATATGAATCTGGTGATTCCGAACCGGGAACTGTCTTTGGCAGAAGGCGCAATCGAGCCGTTCACCAAGCCGCAATTCAAAGACTGGAAAGATGAGTTGGCGAAGTTTGCCAAAAGCCGTGGCATTTCTATGACCACGCCTTTTTCCGCTTTGCCAAAGAATCAACAGCAAGCTGTGATTGAAGGCGAAGGTGATTACGGGGGCGTAAAAGGGCTGTTCGATTATCTGGAAACGAAAAAGTACAAGCTTCACATTCGGGTTTTGATTTCGAAATATCGTGGCTACACGCGCTGCCCGGATTGCGATGGGGGCAGGTTACGAATAGAAGCGCGTTGTGTGTATGTCGGCGACAAGACCTTGCCGCAAGTGGTGGCGCTTTCGATCAAAGATTCCCGTGCTTTTTTCGATGGACTGAAACTGACAGAAGAACAGGCGGCGATTGCCGACCGATTATTGAAAGAGGTTCGTTCACGGCTGCGGTTTTTGGACGATGTCGGTTTGGATTACCTGACGCTGGATCGGCTGGCCGCGACGCTTTCCGGCGGCGAAGCGCAGCGCATTCAATTGGCCACGCATTTGGGCGCGTCTCTGGTCGGCGCGCTTTACGTGCTGGACGAACCCAGCATTGGATTGCATCCGCGTGACAGTGCGCGGCTGATCGGGTTGCTGGAAAACCTACGCGACATCGGCAACACCGTGCTGGTTGTCGAACACGAAGCCGAAATGATGCGCGCAGCCGACTGCATCTTGGACATTGGCCCTGGTGCCGGTGAATTGGGCGGCGAACTGGTTTACGAAGGGAATTTCAAAAACCTGCTGAAGCACGAAAGCTCGTTGACCGGCAAATACCTGCGCGGCGAAGCGCAGATCAAAGTTCCGAAAGAGCATCGCGTCGCCGGTAAAAATCAAATCAACATTCGTGGAGCGCGCGCCCACAATCTGAAAAACATTGATGTGACGATTCCGCTAGGCCAGATGGTTTGCATCACGGGAGTCAGCGGCTCCGGCAAATCCACGCTGGTTCACGAATGCCTGTTTGCCGGACTGAAAAAGCAGCGAGGCGATTGGACTGGTTCGGTTGGCGACTTCGCCTCCATCGAAGGCGGCAAGTTTGTGGACGAAATCATTCTGGTTGACCAATCGCCAATTGGTCGCACACCACGTTCGAATCCTGTTACGTACATCAAAGTTTACGACGCCATCCGCGAAGCCTTTGCTTCGACGCGCGAAGCCCAAACACATGGGTACAACCCCAGCCATTTTTCATTCAACGTTCCCGGCGGACGTTGCGATGTTTGTGAAGGCGACGGAACCGTCACGGTCGAAATGCAATTTCTGGCTGACGTCGAACTGGTTTGCGAAGAGTGCAATGGCAAACGATTCAAAAACTCGATTCTGGATGTGAAGTACAGGGGCAAAAACATTCACGAAGTTTTGCAGATGACTGTCCGCGAAGCGATTGTTTTCTTTTCTGCATTGTCTCGTTTGGCGGCCAAGTTGAAGGTGCTGGACGATGTCGGCCTGGGGTATCTCAGGTTAGGGCAATCGGCAACAACGCTTTCGGGCGGCGAAGCGCAACGCGTCAAGCTGGCTTCTTATTTGGCCAAAGCTTCGGGAGATCGCTCGCTTTACATCTTTGATGAGCCGACGACGGGATTACATTTTGATGACATCAACAAACTGCTGTCGTCGTTCCGGCGATTGCTGGAAGCGGGCGCTTCGTTGGTAGTCATCGAACATAACCTTGACGTTATCAAAACCGCTGATTGGGTCATAGATCTTGGACCGGAAGGCGGTGTTGGTGGCGGCGAAGTTGTGGCCGTCGGGACACCGGAAGAGATTGTGAAGGTCGCGTCTTCACACACTGGCCGTTTTTTGAAAGCGCAACTTGCCAACTACAAAGCTTGATTATTTTATGGCTGCTATAATGCGGTTGCGTTTTTGGAGGGCAAATATGACGAGCATAACAATTGATGCAGTGTACGAGAACGGAATGCTGAAACTGGCTCAGCCACTGTCTGAATTGAAGGAGCGAGCCAAGGTTCGCCTTACAATTGAAGCTGTGGATGAATCGCTACAATCGGCGAACAATCAACTTGCAGCCATTTTAGAACGCATTGATCGCCGTCGTGCTGCTATTTATCAACGATGCGGTGAACTGGAAGACAGCACTGAGCTAATACGTGAAGGACGGGAAAGGGAATTGGAATGAGTCTTTACGTGCTGGATGCCGGAATTGCCATCAAATGGTTCATACAAGAAGCCAACACTGATTTAGCGCGGAAACTACTTCAGCGGTATGAGCGCGGTTACGACCAATTGATTGCCCCTGATTTGTTGATTCCAGAATGTGGAAACGTTTTGTGGAAACGCGCTGCACGAGGCGACCTGACAGCCCAAGAAGCTGAAGATAATTTGAATGATTTGCTGGCAATGAATTTATCGCTAACCCCTTCGCCGGTTATAGTTTCAAAGGCACTTTCTTTAGCCCAAATACACAACAGGACGGTCTATGATTGCTTGTATTTGTCCCTGGCTATTTCTCAAGGCTGTGAATTATTGACTGCTGATGAACGGTTCTACAACGCAATGGCAACCACATTTCCGCAAGTTCAGCTACTGCGGAACAAAACGTTTTGATTCAAAAAAGCCGCCGAAGCCTCCGCAGACACCGCAAGCAGAGAACGATGAAGTAACAATGCCTGCACGGCCTCGCTACTTCTTGTCCAACTCCTCTCTGCCTGCGGCGCCTGGGGCGACTTCGGCGGCGTCAAATTTGGGACTGGAGTCTGTAGAGGAAATTCAAATTGCGGATCAGTAAAGCGTGAAGTTGTATTCAAGCTGCATGCGAACGCTAACTGGACGCCCATCGCGCACCGCGGGGTTGAAGCGAATCTTTTGTGAAGCTGCAATTGACTCTTCCGTTAAACCACTAGGTAGAGAACGCACAACGCGAACGTCATAAATGCGTCCGTCCGCGCCGAAAATCAGGCTGAGAACGACTGTGCCTTGAATCTTGTTTTGCCGAGCTTCTTCGGTGTACTTGGCGCGTTCTTTGTAAAGGATGGTCGGCCGCATATCACGAGTCGGAGCATAAACTTCATTGCCCAAGCCTGACGGGAAGCCACTACCGAAGCGAGCATCGCCCTCTCCTACGTTTTTACCCTTTCCTTTGCTGTAGCCATCGCCGGGACTATTACCAATTCCGTTTTTGCCTCCGGTGCCCAGCGACTCGTCATCGGTTTTGCTTCGCCAATCCCCAATCGGGCCTTTGTATTTCAAAAACGCATTTGGGTCAGCGACAACCGTCATCGGCGTAATCAGGGTTGCTTCAACTTTTGGCGGATCGAGGTCAGGCGGATGCAATTGCAGGAGCGAAGCCTGCGTTGGCACGCCAGCACGCGCAGGTGATTTGTCGTGTGCTCCGCCACCGCCGCCGGAATCCTGTTTGCGCTGGATACTGCCGCCGAGCTTGCCGACACTGCTCGCAGCTTGTTTGGCTTTAGCGGATTTCGTTTTGAATGCTGGAACAGCCCACACCTTATCAACCCATAAAGGGTCTTCAATAATGGTTTCGTCCGGCTCTTTTGCTTCGGATAATTGAACCGGCGAAGTGAACAAACCGATCAGCACGCCGGTCATCATGATTGATGAATAAGCAAGGACCGCAGTCGCTACACCGGCTTGCAACATTCGTTTGCGCCGCTGGCTGCTGCCTTCGCCGCGTAGCAAACCGGCAAGAAAACTTTTCGGATTATGTTTGAACTCGTAAAAAGCTTCGGAACATTCGCGCCGCAATCGCGCCAGCAAAGATTCGGTGGGAATCAGAAATCGGAATTCTCCCAACCGGCTTAGATCGGCGCGCAAATCGTATTTCACCAACTCAGTTGCGTCTTGTGGGCAATAACGCATCGCTTCAGCAAAGCTCCGGGCACACTTCGGGCAGACTTTCATGGTCTTGTCTCCTGTTTGTTGCTTGTTGAAATTTTTACTTGGTCTGCGGACAGATGTTCATCAGCAGACGTATAGATGCCAGTGACATTCGGAGTTGGTGACAGATGAACGTAGGCTTAGAAACGTTCTTGCAAATGCCCTGAAGAAATTTTGGATTCTATTCTTGCCTTGCTGAAAATCAGCGAGGCTGGGCCATGAGCAACCGGCTTTGTGGCCGGAAGAGAGAGTCGCTCTCATTGCGGGTGGCAATCGGAGTTGATCCGCCACATTCAGTGATCAATCCTTTCAGCAAATCATCCTGCACGCGGCGAAGTTGCAGGACGCGACGGCCTTCTGCCATGTCGTAAACGGTAAACAGCAATGCGCCGCAGCTTCGAGTGTTCATCACACCAGCCAACGCAGCTACGCCGTCATCCGTGTCGTGCAGCGTTCCGGTTTTGGCCAGTACGCTGCCTGCAAATTGCGCTTCGGCAAATCGGCCAGCCAAGGTGCCGGAATCAATTCCGGCAATGGGCAGCACGTCTTCGGGCCGTAAACGGTATCCATATAAACGTTCGACCAATGCGCGCAAAACGCGCACGGTGTCACGCGGAGTCAGCCGGTTAACATCCAGACCGGAACCGTGCGAGATGTACGTCGCTTCGAAAGGTAAACCAAGCCGCGCGACCAGAAAGCTGCGAACGCCCGCAGGGCCGCCAACATGCGTCGCCAGCATATCGGCCATGGCGTTGCTGCTGTGGGCGTTCAGGTAGCGGGCGATTTTCACCAACGAATCAGATTCGATGGCCAACAGTAATGGCCTGCGCTGAAAATCAGCGGCGTTGTTTGTGAAGCGCGTTTGACCTTGAAAAGCGATTTTCGATTGGCGTCGAAACACTCCGGCGGAAACATCTGTTCGCGAATTTTCATTGCACACGAATTCGCCCGCCACAATCAGATCTCCTGTGACGCGGCGAATTCCCAATCGCCGGATCGCATCGCCAACTTGTTGTGCATCCTGAATCGAAAATGAAGGATCGCCGCCACTAACCAGAACCAGATCACCAACCAATTCCCCTGCCTGTTGATTGATTTGGCCATTGGCATGAAATTCCGTGCGAAAACGATGATTGGGCCCCAAACGATCCAGCGCTGCCAGCGTTGTCGCCAGCTTCACCACCGAAGCCGGATTAAAGACCGCGTTTTCATTCAGTCGCGCCAGCGGTTGACCGCTGTCCCAGCGCTCCACGTAAACGCCATGCAGACTTAGATTGCGTCCGTCGGTTTGCAGACGATACTGATATTCGTCCATTGCCGAACCGCTAAAAGTTTTTGGCGGAGCCGCTGGCGTCGGGGCATGTTTGAGTGCTGCTGTTTTCACCGCCGTCTTTTTTGAAGGTTTGGCAGGGGAATGTTTTGCCGATGATTTTTTACCCGCTGGCTTTCGGACAGCCGAAGCTTTGACAACCACTCTTGGCCGTTGCGCTTTAGGTTTTGGCTCTGGTTTTGACACGGCCTTCACCGATGTGGGTTTGCCAAACTTGTCGCCGACCACCGGCAATACAATCCCAACCATCAATATCAGCAGCGCAAAAAGAGAGGGCAATCGTTTCATTTTCTTTCGCAAACTTTCTGGGGATACAGCAAGGGAGAATTTGTTTATCTGAAATGCGATTGTTAAATTACCGGCGCACCACTTCTAAATCAAGCTTTCGCTCAAAAGGGAGACTCCGTTCAAATGCTGACACGCTTGCTGCGCTTTTCGATCACCGTCGCTTTGTTCGCCTGTTTGTTTGTTCCAGGGAATGCTCAATCGGGCAGGGGAGCTTCGCCAACTGCGGGTTCTGCCAAAGTTCCCAGGCCCGAAACCGTTCTTGGATTCAAAATCGGCGAAGATCGTAAGCTGGCCAAGTGGGAACAATTCGTCACGTATTTCAAACGGCTGACTGAAACCAGCGACCGCATCAAACTGGAAGAACTGGGCAAAACAACGCTTGGGCGACCATTTGTGGCAGCGACGATTTCTTCGCCGGAAAATCTGAAACGGCTGGAAGAGTTCAAACAGATTCAATTGCGATTGTCCGACCCGCGCTTACTGACAAACTCAACAGAAGCGGGCATTGCTGATTTGATTCATGCTGGCAGAGCCGTTGTCGTCATTACTTGCAGCATTCATTCGACCGAAGTCGGCGGCACTTTCACGGCAACAGAACTTGCATATCGCCTGGCGTCGGAAGAGTCGCCGGAAATCAAACAGATTTTGGACAACGTCGTCATTCTGCTGGTTCCGTCACTGAACCCAGATGGCACGGACATCGTTGCCGACTGGTATCAGAAAACTTTGGGAACCCCCGCCGAAGGAACAGCTCCGCCGGAGCTGTATCACCATTACACCGGCCACGACAACAACCGCGACTGGTATGCGTTCACACAAGTCGAAACGCAGTTGACGGTGGACAAAGTGCTCAACGTCTGGCGACCGCAAATTCTGCACGACATCCACCAGATGGGCGGAAATGCTGCCCGGCTGTTCGTGCCGCCATACATGGAACCTTGGGAGCCGAACGTTGATCCGGCCTTGATTGCCGGCGTCAATGCGCTGGGAACGGCAATGGCTTGGGAAGTAGTCACCGGAGGGAAAAGCGGGGTGGTGTTCAATACGATGTACGACGCTTGGTCGCCCGCGCGCGCGTATGCGCATTACCACGCTGGGCTGCGCATTTTGTCCGAAACCGCCAGCGCGCGATTGGCTACGCCAGTCGAAGTCCCGTTTGATCGGTTGGGAAGTGGGTTCAATTACAACGCAAAAAATTCGTCGTGGAACTTCCCGAAGGTCTGGAACGGCGGCAAATGGACGATCCGCGACATTGTTGAATACCAGACGGCGGGTGCTTTTGCCTTGTTGAACCACGCCGCACGCAACCGTGAGCTTCATTTGCGAAACTTTTACGAAGTCAGCAAGCGCGCCGTTGAAGCCAAAGGAATGCCATACGCCTTTCTGTTGCCGGAACCGGACGTGCCGAAATCCCTGTCAGATGCGTTTCAACGGCTGCGATCAGGGCTGAAAACCGTCAGCGGCACGGAAAAGGAAAAACACGACCAGAGCGAAGACCTGGTCGGCAAGATCACCAACGAGCCTTCTTCGACCGAAGAAGTCAGCTATTACTTCAAAACCGAAGGGCTGGACCGCGCGCTTTCCATTTTGCGGCGCGGCGGTGTTGAAATTCACAGAGCGAAGCAGGATTTCACTGCCGAAGGCAAAACCTATCTGGCCGGAACGCATATCGTTTTTATGAAGCAGCCTTATGGCGCTTTCGCCAAAACCTTGCTGGAAGCGCAGGTCTATCCGGATTTGCGCGAATATCCGGGCGGGCCACCAAAACGGCCTTATGACGTGACCGCGCACACGCTTTCCTTATTGCTGAACCTGAAAGCCGTCGCCGTCAAAGACGAATTCAAAGTCGAAGCCGGGCCGGAACCGATTTCGCTGGTTATCCAATCGCGCGTGCGTTCCAGCGGCGGCCTGCGCGTAGCGATGTACAAAAACTACAACGCCGCGATGGACGAAGGCTGGACGCGCTGGGTGTTCGATCAATATAAATTCGAGTTCAAGCAATTGCTGCAAGACGAAGTTCGCGCCGGAGGTTTGGCCGCAAAATACGACACGATCATTTTGCCCGATCAATCCACAGGCGCGCTGGTCAACGGTTTGCCGGGCGCTGGTTCCCGAAGCGGCGGAGGCGATGAAGAAATGCGCGGCGGCTATCCAGCGGAATTTGCCGGAGGTTTAGGCGAACCGGGCGTCAAAGCCCTGCGCGATTTTATAGAAGCAGGCGGCACCCTGATTACGTTCAACAACGCTTCGAACTTCGCGATTGAACGCCTGGGCGTTCCGGTGCGCAATGTATTGAAAGGCATTTCGCAGCGAGACTTTTATTGTCCGGGTTCGATCTTGCGTACGCAGCTTGATCTGTCGTCGAACCTCAGCTTTGGCCTGGAAAAAGACTCCATCGCCTGGTTTGAAGGCAGCCCGGCGTTTGAAGTCACAGACCCGGCCACGGTCAAAGTCATCGCCAAATATCCTGAAAGCGAAAATCCGCTGCTGAGCGGTTGGGTCCTGGGCGACAACCTGATTCGTGGAAAAGCCGCGATGGTCGAAGCCAAAATCGGCAAAGGCCGCGTGATCCTCTTCGGCTTCCGCCCTCAGTACCGCGCACAAAGTCTGGCGACGCTGCCTCTGCTGTTCAATTCGATTTTGACCAGCAAGAGCGAGCAGTAGAAGCAAGAAAGCCCCAACGGGGCAAAATGCGGTTCGTTCGCGTGTGGCCGTTGTGGAAAGGGGAAGGCCCCAACAGGGCAAAATGCGGATCCAACGAGTGTGGCACTTGTGGAAAAGGGAACGCAAAAACTAAGCAAAATACGGATCGAAAGAGAAACGCACTTGT
>CAZXHW010000320.1:0-8510 GCA_964639915.1 uncultured Heliomicrobium sp. | reverse complement strand
CAAAGAACGGAGAGTGGCAGAAATGCCTTGCTCCCAGATTCGGCTATTGAGCCATAAGCAATTGGTAAGAAACGCTCTTACATTCTTCAACGCTCCGTTATTCACTCATAAACAAACACTATCACGTCGTCAGTAAAATCTGTTCGACCCCCTTACGTTCTTTCGGAAGCGGCATTCTCCTACTGTCGGAGGCAGTGATTCAGAGACCTTTGACAGGGCTGCTTCGGTTCCCTCACTACTGCGGCACTCCATAGTCTCCGTGCAGGTGCTTGATCAGGAAGGTTTGGTTGAGACTTCAGCCGTCTCTGTCCCATTGCAATCGGCAAACGAAGTTTCGTCGTTCACGACCTGCCTCTAAAAATAGGAGAACAACATGAATCGTCCACACAAACACACGCCCTCTCCGAGGAAGTTCTGGCTTAACACAAGAATCTGCCTGCTGATTTCGGCCATCGTATTCGCCATACTTGTTGGATCCGCCTGGTTGCTGAAGGGCAATCCGACTGTTGCGGAAGCCGCCGCTGAGTTATACGGGGAAGAGGAAGAAGAGGAAGCGGCAATCCAGGGTGATGAATCCACGAAAAGCGCCCCGCCTGATCTCAAACCATATGCACGTTCGGTGATTGCCCAGGATCGCATTCCGCGCCCCAACCTGATTCCGACCATTACCGTAGTTGATACCGTGGTCAGCAACACGAATGCGAATTTGCAGAATACCGATACTTTCAATGACGGCGAACCTTCTATCGCCATTAACCCGCTGAATCCCAACGAAATTGTGATTACGGCTTTTTCCGGCAGTTGGGGGGCCAACACTCCAATCTGGCATTCGACGGATGCGGGAGCCACGTGGACAAAACAATTTACAGTGCCGCAACCGCCAGGTGCCGGGAATGGCACAACCGGATGCCCTTGCGACCAGGCAGTTGATTATGGACGTGGCAACCGTATGTCCGGCACGTTTCTGTCATTTACGCCAACCGATGTGTATAGCGGAACGACAACGAACCCCATCAGCTCTGCTGCTTGGGGATGGTTGCTTTCCATGGGCGTAGCGCATCGCACGAATTCTGTCGCGGCAGGAAATACCGATCAACCTTGGCTGCTTGTCAACCGTGATCCGACCACAGCAAGTCAGGATAATGTTTATGTGGCTTACGACGACTTCACTGTCAGTCCGCGCGGAATGCGCGTGGCTGTCGCAGCAGGGTCGAATCCGCCGAACTTCACGACAGATAATGTTGCAGGCTTTGGGCCAACCGGAACCATCAATCCAGGCCACCGGCTGGCCGTGGATCCGAATTCCGGCGCTGTCTACAGCCTGTTTCAGCAACTGGTGGCAACGAATGGCGATGGCTCCAGAAGCATCAATTACATGCTCAACCGATCAACGAACGCCGGAGCAACGTGGGGATTGAATGGCAACCCGACCGGAGTCATCGTGGCGACCGCCGATAGCAACCAGCCAACGCCGAAATTTGGAACGGTCAATGCCCTGCTGGGCGGAGTTCTACACGCAACTGTAGATCCCACCAACGGTGACGTTTATTATGTTTACGGAAATCGAGATAGCGGAACAGGAAACAATCGGCTGGCGTTTCGCCGTCTGACCAGCAACGGCATGGGCGGGCTGACAATCGGCGCAGAAACTTTCCTGACAGGACAAGTTCAAGCGGCTTTGCCTTCAGTGGCTGTTGCCTCCAATGGTGTATTGGGCATCTTGTATGACACTTATGATGGAATGAATGCTGGATTCCCACAATTTACAGCGCATCTGGCAATCAGCACCAATCAAGGAGCAAGTTTCACGGATAATGTTCTGGAAACATTCCTGTCTTCGGCTGCGGATAATTCCGATCCCAGACAGCGCGTGCTGGGTGATTACCAACAAATGAAGGCTGTGGGCAACGTGTTCTACGGTGTTTTCACAGGCAGCGGCGTTCCTTTTGGCAGAGCCACCGCCAATCATGACCCAATCTTTTTCAGAGCAAACGTCGGAGCCTGCTCCATCGTTTGCCCGGCCAACATCACTGTCAGTAACGCGCCGAATCAGTGCGGAGCAAACGTCACGTTCGCGCCTACCGTGAATGGTGGATGCGGCGGTGTCACGTGCTTACCTGCCTCTGGCAGTTTCTTCCCAGTTGGTTTGACGACCGTCACTTGCACAACGGCTGATGGGCCAAGCTGCAGTTTCACCGTTAGAGTAAACGACACACAACCTCCCACAATCGCCTGCCCGGCGAACATTTTCGTTGGCACGACTGGAAATTCAGCAATCGTGACGTACCCTGCGCCCACTGTCAGCGACAACTGCCCGGGCATCGGCGCGGCGACTTGCAGCCCTGCTTCAGGTGCCTCGTTCGCTGTTGGCGTGACGACAGTTACCTGCACAGTCAATGACGCTGCCAACAATTCAGCGTCTTGTTCATTCCAGATTACCGTCAACAGAGTCACCGGAACGGCTTCAGACCCGCTGGCTTGCACTGGCCCCGGCAATACAGTGACCGTGACGTTGAACATCAGCAATAACGGCAACGTCAATCAAAACGTCGCCGATACCACAACGTTCACCAATCTGGTCGGCGTTCCGGGTTCCTGTACAACCAATGTGGGAACCTGCAATGTGACCAATGCAGGGATGACGTTCAGTGGAACTCTGACGCCCGGACAAACGGCGGTCATTACCTACCTGACGCAAGTTAGCGACCTGGCAACAACAGGTTCGCAGGTATGCGCAAACAATTCCGTTACCTTCAACGGAGGTCCTGCCTTAGTGTTTTCTGCCTGCCGCACGGTGACCTGTCCTCCTGTCGGCCCAGGAAACCTATTCCCTGCCAGGGCGGAAATGAGCGACCAGAAATCCGGAAGTGTGCTCGTGTACAACATTTACACCTCCGGTGCGACCAGCGGAAACACACAGAATACGCGCATTAACATTACCAATACCCACTTGGTGTTAAGCGCGTTTGTTCATTTGTTCTTTGTGGCTGAAGGCTGCAATGTGGCAGACAGCTATATCTGTTTGACGGCCAACCAAACCGCTTCCGTGTTGGCTTCAGATCTTGATCCGGGAACGACAGGGTACCTGTTGGCAGTGGTCGTTGATCAGCGTGGCTGTCCACAGAATTTCAACTATCTGATTGGCGACGAGTACGTGAAGTTCACATCGGGCCATGCTGCCAATTTGGGCGCTCAAGCCTTTGCAGCGATTCCGGGCGGATTGCCACTTTGCGACGGCAACACGGTGACGTCTTCAATTACGTTTGATGGCGTCAGTTACAACCGTGTTCCGCGAACGCTGGCGGCGTCGAGCTTTGGTTCCAGAGCTGATGGAAACGACACCTTGCTGATCCTGAATCGCATTGGAGGCAATTTGGGCATCGGCGCTTCGACGATCGGCACGCTGTTCGGCATTATGTACGACGACGCAGAAAGCTCAGTGAGCTTTTCAATCAACGGAAACTGCCAGCTACGCAGCAGTTTGTCGAACAACTTTCCGCGAACCACGCCTCGCTTCGAAACCTTCATTCCTGCCGGACGCACAGGTTGGTTGAAGGTTTACAGCCAATCAACCGACATTGGCATTCTGGGGGCACAAATCAACTTCAACCCGAATGCGGCCAGTTCTGCGGGAGCCTTCAATCAAGGCCACAACTTGCATGCACTAACGCTATCGGCAACAAACACATACATCATTCCGGTTTTTCCGCCTAGCTGTTAAATCGAGAAGACTTAAAAACCCCTAGACAAAATGGCCGACTCGTAAACTTTTGAGTCGGCCATTTTGTCTTTATTCTCAAGACAACATTCACCCGTAAAATTCAACATTTCATTCCGACTGGCAGTCGCGGTATTATTCCCATCGCTCGAAGCTGATTTTTGATCGTCATACCCCGAAGACTTCTCGCGCACCATACGCCACACACACATTGCTTACATAACAAAGAATGCCCCGGCTAAAGGGGCAATAACGATCCATACTGGTAAAGCGATTTCACAAAAGTCTCCAGCAACCTCGCATCAGAAAAGAAGGTATAAAGGAAAAATATGTCAGCAGTACCGACAATTCGCGTATTCGTTTTTTTTGCATTGATTGCTTTTATTGTCTTCGGGCAGCCAGACTTGCCCACAATCTCGGCTCAAACAGCAACCGTTCCGCCGCCACCAGCTTCACGTGCAGATCGTTTCGGCGTCTACAACTGGAATATCAACGACGCGGCGGTGCCAAGCACGAACGACCAGATTAATTGGGGAGCTGACCTGATCGCTGGGCTGGGAACGCGAACGATTCGGATTGCCTTGGCGACGCGGGATGATTACCGATTAGGGCTATCCGGCAATCTGGATTTGGTGCAACTGGCGCAGCATCCGGCTTATGACCGTTTGCTGAAAGATACGCGCTTTCGAACCGTAATGCTGACAACGTATTCGCGCGGCGCAATGGCTAGTAATTGGTCGGACGGATACACGCAAGCCGAATACGATGCCGAGCGGGAGGAAATAAGACGGCTGGGCGAGTACCTCATAAATACTCCGGCCTTCAACGGCAAAACCTTCATCATCCTGAACTGGGAAGGCGACAATGCCATGTCGCTATGGCCGAACAAGCGCACGATCTGGGACGCTTATACCAACTGGATTCGTTCGCGTGTCGAAGGCGTCAAACTTGCCCGGCAAAAATATCCATCATCACAAGCCAAGCTTTTTTCCGGGTTGGAGTTCAACCAACTGCGAAGCTGGCAAACGGGCGAATGGTGCGGCTCGCCAGTTAGTGATCCAGTTCGAAACGACACGCTTAAAAATCGCTGCGTGATTGATTATGTCGCGCCGCGTGTGGAGGTGGATTATTACTCGTATTCTTCCTGGCGGAGCCTGGACGACAAAGAAGGAAATCCGTCTGAAAGCCTGAAACAACGATACAAAACCGATCTGACGTTCGCGTTGTCGCTGATCAAAACGCAGCGGCCAGAAATTGGCGAACACAACTTTATTCTTGGCGAATACGGTTTTGAACGCGCACGTTACGGCGAATGCAGCGCCGCCAATCACACCAGCGAAATGTTTGATGCGCTGGAAGGCGAAGGCTCTTTTCAAGCTTCGTACGCCGTCTTTTGGCAGGTAGTGGATAACGCGCCAACTTATGGAGTCGGTGTCAGCTTGTTCGGATTGTATAGAATTCGCGACGGAAATCTGAGCCTGTCGCCAATCGGCGAAAACTTTCGCAAGGGGATCGTGAATCAGGCTCCAACAAATTACACAGGCTGTCCGCAGATTCGCACCTCGCCGGAACTAGGAGTGTTGAACAGCCTTGGGGAGCCGAATTTTCAAATTAACCCGGACACAGTCGTTTCAGTTTACGCGCAAGGCTGTTGCGCAAATGTCACCACTCCGTTTTCCACCAACGGTAACAAAGTCAATTTCGAACAAACATCAAGGCGGTTTGTGTTGCCGCGCGACAACTCGCTTCACTTTTACGAATCGCCAACGCAAATCAACTTTTCAATGCCGTCCTTGCCGTCTGAGGAAAGGCGAACCGGTCCTGCCAGAGTCTTTGTGACTGACGCACGAGGCTACGATTCCAATTCTCAAACAATCAACGTCAGTTGCGCCGACTGCCCGCGCTTTGCATCTTGTGGAATCCTGGAAACGAATTACCAGACGCTACAGATTTCTCCAGGCGATTTGGTCACACTCACCGGCAGCCAGTTTTCGGCCTCTGGCAACAAGGTGCTTATTGAACAGCGCGTCACCCAGCACACGTTTCAAAAGTGGGTATTGGCGCAATCCAGCATCCTCAGCGAATCATCCACGCAAATTATCGCCAAGCTGCCGGATGATCTGGTCGCTGACCGCGAAACAATTCTTTACGTTGCAAATGCCGCGGGCCGGGAATCAAGTGAAAGCATTATCCCGATTTCCGCGCCCTGCCCCGAATGCGCGCCACGATTGAAATCCTGCCAGGGATTCGTTACGGACAACGGAGCAAGCTTTCTAGCCGGACGAACAGCAATGGCGATTGGCCGCTTCGCTGCCAGTGGCAACAAAATCGTCATCGAACAAGTGGACAAGCAAAACCGCGTCTACAAATACGAAGTCAATGGCGGCATAAATTGGGAAGACAGCGATAAACGGATTCGCTTCGTGCTGCCTACTGCGCTGTTTGCCGGGCATGCATTGCTTTACGTCGTTGACGCGCAAGGCCGGGAATCACGCGCGCAAAGCATCAACATTTCTTCTTCGCCGCTGACGACGGTGTCTTCGGCCAATTATCGTGGCGGCTCGCTGGCAATTGAATCGCTGGCGACGATCTTCAGCAACGCCTTGGCGACAACAACCCAGGCTGCGACGGCGACGCCTTTGCCAACGGAATTAGTGGGAACGCGAGTTTCCGTGAAAGACAGCGAAGGCGTTGAGCGGGATTCGCCGCTGGTGTTTGTTTCGCCGACACAAATCAATTTTCAGATTCCACTAGGAACCGCTGCTGGCACGGCGGCGATTACTGTGTTCAGCGGATTTGGGTCCTCATCAACAGGAACAATCCAAGTCTCAAACGTCGCGCCGGGAATTTTCGCAGCCAACTCTACCGGCAAAGGCTTTGCGGCAGCAGTCGTTCTGCGCATCAAAACTGACGGCTCGCAAACGTTTGAACCAGTCGTGGTTTTCGACCCCGTCAAAGCCGATTTTGCCGCTGTCCCCATTGACCTGGGTAATCCCAGCGATCAGGTTTTCCTGTTGATTTATGGAACCGGCATTCGCAACCGCAGCGAATTATCCGCCGTATCGGTTCAAGTTGGCGGCGTTCACACGCAGATCAATTTTGCCGGAGCACAAACAGATTTTGTCGGTTTGGATCAGATCAACGCGCTGTTACCACGCACGCTAATTGGGCGAGGCGATGTTGATGTCGTGGTCAGCGTTGATGGACAGACGGCCAACACGGTTCGCGTAAACATCAAATAAGTCCCCAATCATATGGAATAGATCGGCGCTCGTCGGACATTTACCCGGCGAGCGCTTTTTTGTTTTGCGCTGAAAGATTGACTTATTTTTGGAGGGAGAAATGTCTTTAGCATTCGCAGCCGTAGTACGCGCGGCTTTGGTTTTAGTTCTGATCGCAACTGTCACGATCGGGGTTCGCTCGGCATCGGCGGCCGTTGACCCAATTAACAAAAACATCTTTGGCACTGCGCTGAAAAGTTATGACGCGGTTGCCTATTTCAAAGAAGACCGTCCGGTTAAAGGCAGGGATGAATTTCGCCACGACTGGATGGGTGCGAAATGGTATTTCGCCAGCGCCGCCAACCGCGATGAATTTGCACGCAATCCGGAAAAATACGCTCCGCAGTTTGGCGGATATTGCGCGTGGGCAGTCGCGAACGGTTATACCGCCAGTATTGATCCTGAAGCCTGGCGAATTATAGACGGCAAGCTTTACCTGAATTACAGCAAAGACGTTCAGAAGAAATGGGAAGCCAACATCCCGAGCTTTATCAAGCAAGGCAACGAGAATTGGCCGAAATTGAAAAAGTAACATCAAAGCATAACAACATTCGCATGACTGCTCATTACAGATTTCGCCTGTAATGAGCAGTGGCTTTTTGCCCTCTTCCCACCTTGTCACACTTCAGGCCAAAGACTACACTGCCGCCGATTCACAATCCGATACTTAAACATCAAATTTCAATCAACTTGAGAGGAGCAGTGACATGCAATTAGGCATGATTGGACTTGGCCGCATGGGCGGAAACATGGTTCGCCGGCTGATGCGCGGTGGACATGAATGCGTAGTTTTCGATCTCAGTCCGGACAACGTCAAAGCGCTGGAAGCAGACGGGGCCAAAGGGGCAAGCGCGCTGGAAGATCTGGTCAAAAAGCTGGATGCACCTCGCGCTGTTTGGGTAATGGTTCCATCAGGCGATGCAACGGAAAAAACCGTGAATGCGCTGGCGCAGTTTATGTCCCCTGGCGACATTATCATTGACGGCGGAAATTCGAATTACAAAGACGATGCTCGCCGCGCGAAGACTTTAGCCGAAAGCGGAATCCATTACGTTGACGCCGGAACGAGCGGCGGCGTTTGGGGAGCTGAACGCGGTTATTGCCTGATGGTCGGCGGCAAGCCAGAAGCCATCAGTCAGATAGAACCCATTTTGAAAACCCTGGCTCCTGGGCGTGGTGAATTGGATCGAACGCCTGGACGCGAAACGATGGGCGGAACCGCCGAAGATGGTTATCTGCATTGCGGCCCGGCTGGCTCTGGCCATTTCGTGAAAATGATTCACAACGGCATTGAATACGGAATGATGCAGGCGTTCGCAGAAGGCTTCGACATCATGAAAAATGCCAACCTTGCTTCGCTTCCTGAAGAGTTGCGCTACGATTTGAATCTGGCGGACATCGCAGAACTGTGGCGGCGCGGCAGTGTGGTTGTTTCGTGGTTGCTGGATTTGACGGCAATGGCGCTGGTCGAAAACCCGACGTTGTCGAACTATTCCGGTTTTGTGCAGGAT
>CAZXHW010000319.1:0-8539 GCA_964639915.1 uncultured Heliomicrobium sp. | reverse complement strand
GGTAAACGAAACATTCTCGCCCACGTTTGGCGAAGTCGTATTGGCCGTTTTTGTCAAGCTTAAATCGGCCACGCCCTGCTGTGTTGTGACGCTTGCTTGATCGTCTTCTGCCGGATTGTTGTTATTCGGCGTCGAATCAGGATCGGGCTGATCTACCGCGATGACCTGCGCTGTGTTGGTGATGGCGGCGCCAGTATTCACTGTAACCGTGACTTGTAGCGTCGCGTTGATGCCAGCGCTGATGCTGCCAACATTCCAAATCCCTGTGCCAAGCGAATAGGTTCCACGACTTGGAACCACGCTGACAAAAGTCGTTCCGGCAGGAATCGGCTCCAGAACCTGTACGCCAGTCGCCTGGCTTGGGCCGGCGTTGCTCAGCGTAACCGTGTAGGTGATGTTTTGACCGATGTTTGGTTGCGAATTGCTGACTGATTTGGCCAATGACAGATCGGCTTGCTGACCTGTAATCGTGACGCTGGCTTGATCGTTTTCACCAGCTACGCCGTTGTTCGGGGTCGAATTTGGATCGGGCTGATCGCTGGCTGCAACTTCCGCCGTATTGTTGATGGCTCCGGCTTGTGTGACGGTGGCAATGATTGTCAAGGTACGGCTTTGCCCTGATGGAATCGCGCCGATCGTCCACAGGCCATTGGACGGATTGTACGCGCCCTGGCTGGGCATGGCATCCACAAGCACCAAGCCCACAGGAAGTTGATCGGATACCGCCACATTGGTGGCAATGTTCGGTCCGGCGTTCGACACGATCACTGTAAACGTGACGTTTGAACCGACGTTCGGCGCATTGATGTTGGCCGATTTTGTCAGGCTCAAATCCGCGACGCCTTGTTGCGTGGTAACGCTTGCCTGATCGTCTTCGCCGTTGCCAACGCCGTTATTTGGCGTTGAGTCCGGGTCGAACTGATTACTGGCTGTGATTTCGGCGGTGTTGGTAATGGCTGTGGCCGCGTTCACCGTCACGGTAATTTGCAATGTTGCCACTCCCCCGTTGGCTATTCCGCCGACCATCCATAACCCAGTTGCTTGAACGTAGGTGCCCTGACTTGGGTTGGCACCAACAAAGCTGACGCCCGCAGGCAGCAGGTCTTTGACAACAACTCCCGTGGCAGTGTTTGGTCCATCGTTGTTAACCGTTAGGGTATAAATGATTTGCTGTCCAACACTTGGCTGCGCGTTGCTAACCGATTTCGCAAGTGACAAGTCAGCTCGCTGCGGCGTGATCGTCACGCTGGATTGGTCATTTTCTGCAGGATTGTTGTTGTTCGGAGTTGAATTGGGATCAGTTTGATCGCTAGCGGATACCTGCGCGGTGTTTATGAAAGGTTGTGGACCAAGGATCGTACCGGTAATCGTCAGCGTCGCCGATGCGCCGCTTGCCAACGTGCCAACCGTCCATACGCCTGTTGCGGTGTTGTACAAGCCCTGGCTCGGCATGGCGCTAATGAAGCTTAGATTCGTATCCAATGGATCGGTTACCTTGACGTTTGTCGCGGTATTGGGCCCGGAGTTTGTGACCGTGATTGTAAACGTCGCATTCGCACCGACATTCGGCGAAAGTGTGCTGGCGGTCTTTTGCAAGCTCAGGTCGGCAACACCTTGCTGTGTCGTTACGCTGGCCTGATCATCTTCACCGTTGAACAAGCCATTGCCGGGCATTGAATCAGGGTCGGGCTGATCTACGGCGATGACCTGCGCGGAATTCGTAATTGCCGTTGGGGCAATCACGGTCACGACAATCTGCAGCATTGCGTTGGTGTTGGCGTTGATAGACCCAACGTTCCAGACGCCGGTTGTCGAGTTATATGTCCCCTTGCTGGCTGTGGCACTGACAAAGGTGACTTCCGCTGGCAATTGATCCAGCACTTGCACTCCCGTTGCAGTGCTCGGCCCACCATTGCTGACCGTCAGCGTGTACGTAATATTTGAGCCGACGTTCGGCATTGACTGGCTGACAGTTTTTGCCAACGACAAGTCAGCCTGCTGGCCTGTCACCGTAATGCTGGCCTGATCGTTTTCTGAAGCATCGTTATTGTTCGGCGTCGAGTTCGGATCAAACTGGTCACTGGCCGACACCTGTGCCGTATTGGTGATGGCGTTTGTGCTGGTGGCGGTCGCCACGATTTGCAGCGTACGGCCTTGGCCGCTTGGAATTGAACCCACCATCCACGCGCCTGTGGCCGAATTGTATGTACCCTGGCTGGGCGTAGCGCTGACAAAGGTTAACCCCGAAGGGAGCGGATCGCTCACTGCGACATTCGTTGCAGTGTCAGGGCCAAAGTTTGTGGCCGTAATCGTAAACGTAACGTTGCTGCCCACATTCGGCGTGGTCGTGCTGGCAGTCTTCGTCATGCGCAGATCGGCTGTATTCTGCGGCGTGGTAATACTGGCTTGATCGTCTTCGCCATTGCCAAATCCATTGTTCGGCGTCGAGTCTGGATCAGGTTGATTGCTTGCCGTGACCTGCGCTCGGTTGGTCAGCGGGCCAAAGGAATTAATCGTTACGGTGATTGTCAGCACTGCGCTTCCACCGCTGGCGACTGATCCCACCGTCCATACACCTGTGCCGGAACTGAACGAGCCTTGACTGGGCGTGGCGCTAATGAAGCTCACGCCTGCGGGTAGTTGATCCTGCACAATAACGCCTGTCGCTTGTTGCGGTCCGGCATTCGACAGCGTCACCGTGTAAGTAACGTTCGTGCCGATGCTGGGATTCGGATTGCTGACAATCTTTGACAGCGACAAATCTGCATTGGGGCTGTTGATGGTGAAATCGGTCTGGTTGCTGGTTTGTGTCAGCGTTTGCCCCAGCGTAGCAGCAACAGCAGTTAAGGTCGCCTGATTGCTGAATACAAAACCTGCTGGCGCATTGACATTGATCTGCACACGGAAGGTCAATGCTGTGGTTGCGGCTGGAGCGATCACACCACCGGCAGAAGAATTCGCTCCCGTTCCTAAGCGGTAGACGACTCGGTTATTTGCCGAATCGAATTCCGCCTGGTCATCGCCTGAAGCGTCGGTCTTTGTTCCAGCATTTGCTCCACTGGTAATCCGCAAGGTGCCGGGCACATAAGTTGTGTTAGTCGGAATCACGTCGCGCAGAACAACACTGCTGGCGGAATCCTGCCCGGAGTTATTCAATGTCACCGTGTACTCAATGATGTCGCCGGGGAAATTGTCGCCTGTTGAGCGTGTCAGATTCGTGCCGCCTTTAACGGCGTTCAGGTTGGGTGCATACAGCTCTGTGGCAAAGGTAACTACGGCGGGAAAGTAAGTTTCGCTGGTGGTGGTCAAACTGATTGTCGCGCTGGTCGCGCTGTTTCCCAGAATGCCGCTAGCATCGAACACGTCAACATCGAATCCCAGGTTGTTAATGTAATCCGGCGTTTTGGCCGTGATGCGCGTCCCCAGTCTGGATGTGGTGCTGTTGAAAAAGTTGGTCGCCGGGCTAAGCGCGTTACTGACCGTCGCGCTATTCAGCTTCAAGGTATCGCCAGTGAATCCCAAATCTCCCTCGTAACCAATCACGCCTAGTCGTGTATTCACCGTGCCGCTGGGTGGCGTCAAAAATCCGCTGACAGGAAAGCTGACGTTTGCAGTGCTGGTGCTGACAATGGCCAAGCCATCAAACACCGTCAGGTTGCGCGGAGGTTCGCTGGAATCTGCGTATACAACCACCATGGACCAACCCGCATAGCGATCTGCGCCTGTTCCTGCCTGCACATTCGCAATTGTATAAACCCCGTTCCCTGCTGCTTGCACCTGGCTGGTGACATTCGCAAAGGCGTGATAGCGCGTGCCGGAAATACCAATCTGGGTACCGGTCAATGTCGTGTAAGTGCCAGCGGATGGTGGCTGGAAGAGGACTGTCGTACGCGAGGCAGCATTCGGAGCCGCTGTTCCACTGGTGCCTGCGCTGGTATCAGCTCCCCAATAAAGCCCTGCAAACAACACACTTGTGCCCGACGGCAGCGCCAGCGTCGCCCGGCTGGAATCGAACGTCGTCGCGTTGCTGTCCACGTCCACGTAAGCCATCGTGAAATCGTTGTTGTTCAGGGTGCTGCCCGTTCCTGCCAGGGCTGTCGTGCATGTGGCGCCTGCTGGACAAGTCATCAGCGTATTGCCGATGGCCGCGATGTCGCCTTTGGCATTCGTCGTGAAGCGCGTAGAAAAAGGCGTGATGACTTGCGTCAGAGAAACCGGCACTGCCAACACCAGAAATGAAAACAAAAAGATTGATGCGGCCGCCCGACTGGCTCTCTTGTGCCATCGCGCAGATGGGTGCGTCACGAATCTTTCTGAAGACACATTGGTGCTTGTGGCTTGGCAATTTTTTTCATTTTGAGTCGGCTTGGGCGTGGTGGTGTGTAAAGAGCAAGACATAACGATTCATCTCCGAACAGGTCTGAAATTTGACGACTGCGGCAAATTGGAACTCGCTGCGGAATTCTTTGATCCCGTCTAATGGCGAAATTCCAGGCTCCTACGGCAGGCCTTCGGCAGGCTCACCGTAGTTGTGCTTCGATAAACTTGTGGATACTGACAAAAAGACGCTTTAATGCTTGAGCTAATCTTCAGGAAAAAGATGTGTGGAATTTTTTACTGTAACTTCATTGCTCTCTGGGATGAGCCATTGAATGGCTCTGAGATGAAGTTGATGTGCAATGTTCTGAGTTACCAAATTTCCCATTGGAGAGGAGAAAATTTGGCAGACCCTGGCGAATCCGTCCAGGATAGCTAATCACTTATTACAGTGGGAAACTAACACCAGCGCATAAACGCTATTCGTTTGTAACATTGTTTTTGATTTTTTGAGCACTGATGCCATCGGCCCGGAGTATAGGGGATGGCGAATTTTTACACAAGAACTTGAATCTATTTTTAGCACTAAGGACGTCATAAAAATGCCCTCGCCATTACAGCGAAGGCATTTTCCTGATTTTTTGTTACTCAATCAAAAGCACAGTCTTTTGCTATTTGACCCCTTGCTTTGCGGCTAGACGAAAAATACCGATCCCCGCCAATACAAGTGCTAAAAAAATGATTCCGAAAACAACTCCTGTAATCATAGAAACCCTCCTTGAGTAATTTGCCTGAAAAGTTTACTCCTCAAGCCAAACCTACGATTGCTTGGGCCGCTTGCGAAAATACGAAAGCCGCCTCCAATCAATCTTTTTATATCCCAAATAGCAAACACTTCACTCCTGCAAATGTCGGAGAGAAATACACAGCGTTCGATTTCGCCGTGATTCAACCACCCGAATGTACTTCTTAGCTGCCTTCGAATGGTTCAATGCTGAATCTGGCAATTTGCAGTCCAAGGAATTAAGTAACGGCTAAGGTTTCAAACAAACTATCGGCAATAAGCTGAATGAAATCCGATCTAAGATGTCGACACGTGGTTTATAGCAAAAACAACATAGCAAAAAGACAGCAGGCTTCTGATCAACCTGCTGTCTTTAGAAGAAAAAACTATCTGTGAAGCGTTACTAAACCGGGCGATTGGCCAGCGCGTCCTGAATGATCGCGTTGGTTTGTTCCAGTTCCGTGCCGATGATTTCCAGACGCGGCGGGCGCACGCGCGGATTTCCCATTCCAACCGCCTCCTGCACCAGTTTGATCAGTTGTACGAATTTGGGAACTGTGTCCAGCCTTAGCAGCGGCAGAAACCAGTTATAAATCTTGATCGCTTTTTCCATTTCACCTTGCGACGCATAGTTGAACAGATCAACGGATTCTTTGGGAAAAGCACTGACCAGGCCAGCAACCCAGCCAACTGCGCCGACCGGAATGGCTTCGACAATGGCATCGTCCACACCAACGAACAGATCCAGCCGATTGCCGACCAACGCTTTGATCGCTGTCACGCGGCGCACGTCGGTGCTGGATTCTTTGACCGATTGAAAGTTCTCAAACTCGTTTGCCAGTTCCTGAATATGCTCCGGCAGAAAGTCCGTACCGTAAGCGACCGGATTGTTGTAAAGCATGCAGGAAAGCTTCGTTGCCTTGAAACAGGCGGCAACGTGATATTTCATTTCGCGCCAATCCCCTTTGTACACATAAGGCGGCAGCACCATCAATCCTTCGCAGCCCCGGCTGGCAGCAGTTTTCGCCTGCTCGACGGCTTCGGCGGTGCTCAGCGCGGAAATTGCAGCAACCACCGGCACACGGTCACCAACAGCTTTTACGACCGTATCCCACAATGAACTTCGCTCTTCAAAGGTCAAAGTGTTCCCTTCGCCCAAACTGCCCGGCGTAACGATGCCCGTGCATCCGTTGTCCACCAGCCAGTTGACGTGTTTGGCGACAAACTCGTGATCAATGCTCAGGTCTTCTTTGAAACCGGTGGTGATTGCGGGCATTACGCCCTGCCATTTCATGCTCATGATTTCTCCTTGATAAGTTTGATGATTACGATTTTCCTGCGCTTGCCAGCTTTGCTTTCGATTGAATTAAACTGCCGACCTTCACCGGAAATACTGGCGGGCGAACCGATTCCGCAGGCCAACCCAACAAAAATTCGATTGCGCCGCCGCAAATCCTTCCCTGGCAAGGTCCCATTCCACAACGCGTGTGGAGCTTGGCGGCGCGCCAAGCGGGTTGATTCTGCAACCGTGCGAAACTCACATCTTCGCAACGGCAAACAATCGTGTCGGCTTGCGGAAGCGCTTTCAGTTCTTCGCGCAAAGCGAAAGTTTGATTGAGCGAATCGGCAAACTGCTGATGTTTGTGACGTTCGGCAAACAGCGCACGGGCTTTTTCAGATTGGCCCGTCGCCGCAAAGCCTGCAATTTGGCCTTCGACGAGTGAAACGTCCAGCCCGCCGATGCCGGTGGATTCCCCGGCGCAAAAAATGCCCGGCACTGTCGTCTGCTGAAATTCATCCACCTGCACCACACCATCGCGCAACGCGCAGCCGAAAAAGACCGCCAGTTCCGTGTTTGGCAACAAGTGAAATCCGCAAGCCAGATAGTCACTTGGAACTTCCCAGGTTTTCTGGCCATGGCGAAGCGTGATGCTTCGCAATTGGTTGTCGCCGTTTGCTGCAACAGGCCAGCAACTGGTCAGATGCGGAATTCCTGCGAGTTCACGTTTCAGGTGAATCGCCTGAAAAATCTTGTTCGGCGAGCGCCATAAACCCAGCCCAAAAGAGAATAACTTACTTTGTGAAGCTTGTTCGGCAATCAATAGCACTAGCGCACCGCGTTTTCGCAAATATGCGGCAACAGCCAGCAGCAACGGACCAGTACCAGCAACAACCACTTTTTTGCCTTCTATCGGCAAGCCGGATTTGACCAGCGCCTGCAAACCGCCTGCGCCTGCGACGCCGGGCAGCGTCCAGCCGGGAAAGGGCAAAAAGCGTTCACGCGCGCCAGTGGCCAGAATCAGTTTGCGAAACCTGAGTTCCAGTACACCGTCAAAAGTTTCCGCCAGCAAAACGCCAAGTTCCGGTTGATCGTAAACGCGCGCGCCGGGAATGAATTCGATTTGCGCAGACTGCACGCGGCGCAGCCATTCGGCGGCTTCCGGTGTTGAAGCTTTACGCTGTTCGCCGCGCCAGATTTGCCCGCCGAGTCCAGGATTGTCGTCCACGATGGCGACACGCGCGCCGGATTCCTTCGCCGTCACTGCCGCTGCTAATCCTGCCGGTCCGCCGCCGATAACCAACACGTCGAATTGTTGACTTTGGCTATTCATCGGTTCGCACATCCATCCCTTCGCGGCAAACAATCTGGCAACTGCGCGCGTGCGGTTGGCCGTTGACGATGACGCGGCATTCAAAACAGATTCCCATTCCGCACAGTGGAGCGCGGACTTGTCCGGTCACCGAGCGGCGAAACGTCGTTGCGCTTGAAAGCGCCACGGCGGTTGCCACTGTGCAGCCTTCCTGCACAGTTACAGATCGGCCATTGACTGTCAGCGAGACGGCGTCAGGCATGCATCGCCTCCTGATGCGTGCGGTTCGGCAGATAAGGCGAGATAGGAATCTGCGATGAGCGATTCATCAACTGATCCACCAGCAATTTGGCAGTGCCCATTGAAGTTGTGATTCCCAGCCCTTCGTGGCCTGTCGCCAGATACAGCCGTTCGTAGCCAGGGCATTTGCCAATCAGCGGCAGTTTGTCCGGTGTCGCTGCGCGAAAGCCTGTCCAGGTGCGAATGGCAGAAAGCTCTGTGATGCCAGGCATATATTCTTCTGCACGCTGAAGCATTCGGCTGAGCATCACGGCTTCAACTTTCGGATCGTCCACGCCATATTGCCGTGAAGAGCCAATCAACACCTGGCCAGTCTTGCGAGGTTGCGCGTTGAAGGCGACGGAATCAGAGCTGATCGAATGCGCGCTTTTCAGATAACCGAGTTCAATCAGTTGATGCCGCACGAAGCCCGGATAGCGGTCGGTAATCAGCAAATGGCCTTTGCGCTTTTGCACATCTATGCCAGGTGTCAGTTCCGGCGCCCAACTGCCAGTAGCGTTGACCGTTCTGTCCGCGCTGACGAATTCGCCGTTGCTCAATTTTACGC
>CAZXHW010000318.1:0-8551 GCA_964639915.1 uncultured Heliomicrobium sp. | reverse complement strand
CCAGGACAGATGCACGTTGTCCAGCCCGCAACCGGCTTCGTAAATTCCATTGGGAGTTTGGTATTGCGGATTATGGAAATCGGGGTTTTCGGCAAACAGTTCGTGGTAAACGATCTTGTCTGAATACGCGCAGCCGACTGGGAAAGTATCGCCGACGACAGCCCATTGCGGTTCGCCGGACAGATAAAGCACCTTGCCCAGATCGTGGATCAATCCAGCCAGAATGAACCAGCGCGGATGGCCATCTTGTCGAATGGCTTCGGCGGTTTGCAGCGCGTGAATGATTTGCGGCAACGCCAGGTCAGGATCGCTGTCGTCCACAAAGGTATCCATTTTTTCCAGCGCCTCCCAAATGCCCATTTGCATTTTGTCCAGCTTGGAATACTTCGCTTTTTGGGCCAGCACAAACTCCAACGTTTGGTTGACGTGGTTCTCTCGGTAAAGCTCTTTGACGCAATCGCGCGCTTCGGCTTCGTAGTTTCTGAATTTTTCGGTATCGCTGATGCCGCTCATAAACGAAGACGACGCATCAGCCGGAATGATATTTGGATGTATGGCTTTCGACATATGTTTTTACTCCTTGGAATTGATGTTTGGCGGAGCACTCTGGTCAAGTTCGCGAAACAGGAAAATCATACTACAAGGTTCGGTAAATTACCTTGCCATCAAACACGGTCAGCACAACTTTGGTTTCGTGAATGCGCATCGGGTCGATTTTGAACAGGTCTTGCGAAAACACGACGATGTCCGCCATTTGTCCCGGAGCGATGCGACCTTTAATTGCCTCTTCAAATGATGAAAAAGCTCCGGCTTGCGTATAGGCGTGCAATGCGTCGGCGACGCTGATGCGTTGTTGCGGAACCCAGCCTTTTGGCGGCTGTCCGTCAATCGTTCGGCGGTTGACGGCGCTGTGAAGGCCGCGAATGGGGTCCAGACTGATCGAAGCTGGCCAGTCGCTGCTGTACACCAACCGGGCTCCGGCTTTCAGCAAAGACTGCCAGGCGAACGCATACGGTAAGCGCTCTGCTCCGACGGCTTTTGACCAGACTTCCGCCGTGCCCGGGTCTGCGTGAATCGGTTCCATCGAAGCCATGGTGTTGAGTTTCGCAAAACGCGGAATGTCTTCCGGCGAAACGGTTTCGATGTGCTCAATGCGGTGGCGGTTAAATCCTCGATTGTTGGCTTTGAGCGCGGCGTCATACGCATTCAATGCTTCGCGGACGGCACGGTCGCCAATCGCGTGGGTATAAATTTGGAAACCAAGCTTATCCAGTTTCACCACGCGATCGCGAAAAATATCCGGCGGCATCGTGGTTTCTCCGAAGGGATTGCCGGATTCCGCAGGCAAATCGGCGTACCGTTCGATCATCGCCGCCGTGTGAGATTCAATGACGCCATCCAGCATGAATTTGACCGACGCCGCGCGAAGCATCGGGTTCAAATCGTATTTGTTTTTCAGCTCGATGAATTTTTTGATCTGCTCGTCTGTCGTTCTTTCGCCGACCGAAAATGCCATCGAAAACCGCGAAGTCAGTTCTCCGCGTTGCAGCAACTCTTCGTAAAGCGAAAATTCGTCTACCGAGCCGCTGGCGTTTTGCAGGCTGGTAATCCCCAGCGAAGCGGCCAGCTTCAAGCCTTGCCGTAAGGCGCTAAGTTGTTCTTCGCGCGTGGGTTCCGGAAACAAACGCCTGACCAGGCTTTGCGCGCCTTCCTTTAATGCTCCGGTCGCTTCGCCTGTCGCATTACGAACAATTTCGCCGTAACCTGTGAACTTGGTTTCATTGGTGATGCCCGCCAGTTCCAAAGCTTTGGAATTCACCCAGGCGCTGTGTCCGTCGTAGGCGCTCAAAAAAACCGGACGATCTTTGACCACTGCGTCCAGGTAAATTTTCGTCGGCAAGCTGCCGGGAAACGGCGTGTATTCCCAGCCACGCCCTGTAAGCCATTTCTGATCAGGATTTTTTTTGGCGTAGGCTGCAATGCGCTCCACCATCTCAGCGACGGTTTTGGTTCCAGTCAGGTCAATCTGATTCAAGCCCATTGATCCGCCCAGAAAATGAATGTGCGCGTCGTTGAACCCCGGCGACGCGAGACGCCCGCCCAGGTCAATCACCTGGGTTTGCTCACCCGCTAACTGCTTGATTTCGACAGTAGTTCCAACACGAATGATTTGATTGCCGCGAATGGCGACGGCTTCGGCAACGGAGTTTGCATCACCGCCAAGCCAGATTCGCCCGTTGGTTAAAATCAGGTCGGCAGTTTCTGCCTTTGGAGTTTGCGCGGATGTAGAAGCGGTAACGGAATATAACCAGACAGCGATCAGGAACAACCGGAGCACAAGTTTCATAATTTGATCCTTCAGGAAATTTGCGGCGTGATTTTTCAATGGTTTGGCAGAGATTGCAACTTCGGGTAGATTGGCCCCTACTTTCACCCAAACATTCATGCAACTGACGTGGGCTAAACACCGTCTTCAGTTTCGGTTACACTTTGTCCGAAGATCGGGTTATTCGTTTCCGCCTCCTGACTGACGAACGTGCCCGACGATTGCAACTAACCTCTATTCTATAAACGTTTTATGCAAAAACTGGCAGAAATTTGTATCCAGCGTCCCGTCTTTGCGGCGATGATTATTCTTTCGCTGGTCGTTGTTGGCGGATCGAGTTATTTCAAACTCGGCGTTGACCGTTTTCCAGCAGTAGACATTCCAACCGTGACCGTGCGAGCCAGCCTACCTGGCGCTTCCCCTGAAGAAGCCGAAGCCGTGCTGGCCCAAACCCTGGAAGAAGCTGTCAATACCGTCGAAGGCATTGAACAGTTACGCTCTGTTTCCAGCCAGGGCCGGTCGTTTGTCATGGCAACGTTCAATCTGAACCGCGACATTGACGACGCCGCCCAGGATATTCGCGACCGAGTTCAAGGTGTGACTCGCCTGTTTCCTCCCGGCACAGACCCGCCAATCGTTCAGAAATTTGACAACGAACGCCAGGGAATCATGACCATCTCGCTTTCGTCGAATCGCTCGATTCGCGAACTGTCGGAGCTGGCCGAAAATGTCGTCAAGAAACAGCTTGAACGATCAAATGGCGTTGGCGAAATCAGTGTTCAGGGGGGAACCACCCGCTCTATCAACATTTGGGCGGATGCGGATCGCCTGTCGGCGTATCGCATTCCGATCACCAAAGTTCGCGAAGCCATCGTTCGCCAGAATTCGGATGTTCCCGGCGGAAACGTTGACGCAGGTCGCCGTGAACTGACGCTGCGCACAATGGGTCGTGTGATTGATCCCACGGATTTCAACGACCTGGTCGTTGCCACGATTGATAACTCTCCGGTGCGCATCCGCGACATTGGTTACGCCGAAGACGGCACCAAAGAATCCCGTTCAGCGTCACGCCTGACAGATTTGACGCAAGTCGGTGACGACCCCAAAGCGCGCGCTGAAGTGAAAGCCGTTCCTTCGGTCACGCTTGAAGTTCGCCGCCAGACCGGCGCGAACACCATGGCGGTCATCGAAGACGTCAAAAAGAATATGAAAACCGTCGAGGCGCAATTGCCGCCAGACGTAAAACTGGTCGTCATTAACGATCAATCGCGGTACATCAAAAACGCGCTGGGTGAAATCAACGTCCACCTGGTTTTGGGCAGTTTGCTGGCTTGCCTGGTCGTGCTTCTGTTTATGCGTTCGTGGCAGGCAACCATCATTGCTGGCATCGCCATTCCCGCTTCGGTAATTGCGACCTTCGGGATGATGAAGGCTCTGGATTTCACGTTGAACAGTGTGACAATGCTGGCCCTTGTGCTGATGGTCGGCGTTGTGATTGACGACGCAATCGTGGTGCTGGAAAACATCTTCCGATTTGTCGAAGAAAAGAAGATGAATCCCAAGGAAGCGGCCAAAGAGGCAACCAAAGAAATCGGCTTGGCGGTTTTGGCGACGACCTTGTCGCTGGTCGTCATCTTCCTGCCGATTTCGTTTATGTCTTCGATTTCGGGCCGGTTCCTGTATCAGTTCGGCATCACGGCAGCAGTTGCCATTATGGTTTCGCTGCTGGTTTCTTTCACGCTGACACCGACAATGAGCGCGCGATTGATCAGCGCCAGCGACGTTCACCACCACGGAGACGTGGCTGGTTCGCGCAAAGGGTTTTACCGGTACATTGATGATTCTTACACCTGGATGCTGAAGTTCGTGCTGCGGCATCGTTTCATTGTCTGGGCTTTTGCGTTTGTGGTAATGGCGTCATCAGTGCCGCTGTACGGATTGATCAAGCAGGATTTCATCCCCAGCAACGTTGACGAAGCCGAATTCGGCGTCAACCTGTCTGCTCCGGAAGGAACCAGTCTGGTCGCCATGAACGAAGCGTTGCTGGCGGTTGAAAGCGAACTGAAACAGATGCCCGAAGTTCGAATGATGCTTGCCCAGGCGGGGAGTTCGTTTATGGGATCGCTCAACAACGCAGACATCTACCTGCGCATCCCGCCCCACGAAGAGCGCACAGTCAACTTGCATAAATTCTGGGAAGGGTTGAAGCGCGGCGAACCGTTGGCGGTGTTTCGTGGAAACTACTCTGCTCGTGATGTTCAACAGAAAGTTCGCGCACGATTGCGTAAGTTCACGCATTTGCGTCCGGCAGTTCGCAATCCGCAAACGATCAATTTGGGCGGCGGCGGATTCAACGATCTGGACTTTGCCTTGCGCGGGCCGGATTTGAACGAACTGGTCAAATACGCCAACAAGCTGCGCGAACGCGCGCCGGAACTTGGCCTGGTTGACGCCGACGTCACCTTGAAAGTGGATAAGCCGGAATTGCGCGTGAAAATTGACCGTGCACGCGCTGCCGATTTGGGCGTGGATTCCACAGATATTGCCACCGCCATGCGCATTATGGTCGGAGGCGATGAACGGGTTTCGCGGTTCCACGACGAGCGTATGAACGAAGATTACGACGTTGCGGTCCGATTGAAACAAGGCGACCGCAATGATGCCGAAACCATTGCCCGGCTCTTTGTTCCGTCCGCGCGCGGCGGATTGGTCAGCATGGAAAATGTGGTCAAGCTGGAACCTTCGGATACATCGTCCAGAATTGACCGCCTTGATCGCCAGCGGCAGGTTTCGTTGCGCGCCAACATCGCTCCGGGCTTTGCACTAGCAGACCGCATCGCGGCGCTTCGCGAAGAAGTCACCAAGATGAATATGCCTGCCGGGTACAACACGACGGTTTCGGGAAAAGGCCGCGAGCTTGAACGCACCTTCTATGAATTCATTCTCGCCTTCCTGCTTTCGATTGCGTTTATGTACATGATTTTGGCTTCGCAATTTGAAAGCGTCATTCACCCGATCACCATCTTGTTGAGCTTGCCGCTGGCAGTTCCCTTCGCTCTGCTTTCGTTATGGATCATGAATGACACGCTGAACCTGTATTCGGCGCTGGGAATTCTGGTGCTATTCGGCGTGGTCAAGAAAAACTCCATCTTGCAGATTGACCACATGAACGGATTGCGAGCGAAAGGAATGGATCGTTACGACGCCATCATTCAGGCAAACCGTGACCGTCTGCGTCCGATTCTGATGACGACCCTGGCATTGGTTGCCGGTATGTTGCCGTTGGCCGTCGGTACTGGTCCCGGCGCGGAAGAACGCCGTTCCATCGCCATCGTTGTTATCGGAGGTCAGAGTTTGTCACTGCTTCTGACTCTGCTGATGACGCCAGTCGCATATCTGATCTTTGACGACTTTGCGATCTGGTTTGGAAAACGATTCAAACGAACCGCGAAGGCTACCGCAAAAACAGCGGATGCAGTGGGCCCAAGTGACGTGCCCGCTTCCAGAACGGCTCATTCCGAAGCAAGTGGTGATTAAATCCGCGACAAGCTCAAAACCAGTAGCGCAACCTTCACGGGTTGCGCTATTTTTTGGCTCATTCCTTTGTAGATTGGCGAAGTTAAGACATAAAACTTGTAGACAGGATTTACAGAATTCAACAGGATGATCCTGATCAATCGTGTAAATCCTGTCAAAATTATCTGCCTTTCGTTGGTTGTGCTGTTTTAGATTGACTGAGTCAAGACAAAACTTGTAGACAGGATTTACAGAATTCAACAGGATGAATCCTTGGACCTCAGCGGATCCTGATCAATCGTGTAAATCCTGTCAAAATTATCTGCCTTTCTGGGTTGTGCTTTCGATTCAGACTTTTCCGAGGGCTACATGATGAAAAAACTTTTCTGGCTTTTGTTGATGCTGTTGATGGCTGTAACTGCTGAAGCGCAAGTCGCGCAGCCGTACATCACAACGACTTCGCCGATGGGCGGCAAACGCGGTTCGACCGTGACGTTTACGGTTGACGGTTACAACCTGACCAACGCCAGCGAAGTCCTGTGGAGCCGTCCCGGCATCACATCCAGAATTACGCTGAACTCCGAAATGGTGCGCGAACCTCATGCCCGGTCAAGCCCAACGGCGACCTTGATCGTAGACAAATCCACCAAACACAGGCTGACCATCGAAGCCAAAATTTCCGCCGAAGCCATTCCAGGCGTTTACAACTTCCGTATTCAAACGCCACTGGGCACAACAAACAGTCGGCAAATCATTGCCGGCACGTTGCCGGAAGTTCAAGAAACGGAAGCTGGAGAATCCACGGAAGCGCAATCCATCAATTTGCCCGCAACCGTCATCGGCGATTTGCAACGTCGTGGAGACACAGACCAATTCAAATTCGCGGCCAAAGCCGGGCAGACGATTGTCTTTGAAGTCGTCGCTTCGATGCTGAATTCGCGACTCGATTCCGTGCTGACGCTGCTTGACGACAAAGGCAATAAGCTGGCTTCAAACAACGACAACGGCCCAAGCCGCGATTCCCTGCTTGGGTACACGTTCAAAGAAAGCGGCAACTACATCATTCGTATCAGCGATTTGGAACGCCAAGGCCAAGCGGGCGCTTATGGCTATCGGCTGAACATTGGCGAACTGGCCTACGTCACGCACCTTTTCCCGCTGGGCGTCAAAGCCGATTCGCGCACCGAAGTCGCCGCTTATGGCTTCAATCTTCCTGACAAAAAAGCGCTGGTGATCCCGGAAAAGAAAACTGCCTGGAACGATTCGGCTACGGTGGTGATGGGTTCAGACAAAGGCGAATCGTTTAACACATTGCGGCTCGGCATTGGCTCCTTTCCCGAAGTCATAGAGCAAGCCGAACCGACGTCAGTCACTGCGCCTCAATCGGTCAGTTGGCCCGTCACGATAAACGGCAAAATCTGGGATGGAGGGCTGGAGGGAAAGAGAGACGGAGGGATGCAGGGACGTAGAGATAGTTCGAATAATGCTTCACCTGCATCACCCCAACCTTCCATCTCTCGGTCCCTCAATCCCTCCATCCCTCTGTCTCTCAGTCCTTCCGTAGAAGACTTCTACCGTTTCAAGGCTCGCAAAGGTCAGCAACTGGTGCTGGAAGTCGGTGCACAGCGATTCGGTTCGCCGCTCGATGCTGTCATTGAAGTGCTGGATGCGAAAGGAAATCCCATTCCCCGCGTGTTGGCGCGCTGTCTGCTGGACACGCAAATGACGCTGAACGACCGCGACTCGGCTTCGCGAGGGTTTCGCATCACGCATTGGAACGGGATTTTTGTGAATGATTATTTGATGGCGGGAAACGAACTGGTTCAGGTGGACGTTCTGCCGAAAACGCCCGACGAAGACATTTTCTTCAAGAGCTTCCAGGGACAGCGGCTAACGTACGAAGGCACCACGGCGGAAGCCCACGCCAACGGCTCGACTGTGTACAAAGTCTCGCTGCACGCGCCCGGAACCAAACTGCCGTCGAATGGATTGCCGGTTGTGACCTTTTACAATCGCAATGACGACGGCGGCCCGATGTACGGCAAAGATTCCAAGCTGAACTTCACCGCGCCCGAAGACGGCGAATACATCGTGCGCATCAGCGATGTGCGCGGCCAGCAAGGCGAACGTTACGCCTACCGCTTGACGATCCATGAACCGGAACCGGATTTCGTCCTGTTCGCCGACCCTGAAAACCCGAACGTGCCCGCCGGTTCTTCGCTGCCGATTACGGTGACGGCGTATCGCAACGATGGTTTCGACGGAGACATCGCTGTCAAACTGCTCGATCTGCCCGCGGGCTTTACCGCCAGCGAAGCCGTGATTCGCTCCGGCCAAACTTCAACCGTGGTCATGATTTCGGCTGCGGCAAATGCGACGGCAAGCTTCCCGCTCCGCATTCAGGCTTCGGCAACCGTCAACGGCCAACCTTTTGCCCGCGAACTGAAAACTGATGAACGCATCGCCATCGTTTCCGCCGCTCCGTCGCCGGAATTGCTGGTCTGGACAGAACCGCAACAAGTCGTTCTGGAACCGGGCGGCAAAGTCACGGTTTCGATCCGCGTCCAGCGCCAGCGCGGATTTGCCGGTCGCATCCCGTTTGATGTTCGCAACCTTCCTCACGGAGTCATCGTCACCGACGTCGGCCTGAATGGCGTCTTGATTACAGAAGCAGAAACCACGCAACGGTTCACGCTGTCCGCCGAAAGC
>CAZXHW010000317.1:0-8566 GCA_964639915.1 uncultured Heliomicrobium sp. | reverse complement strand
CTGACCCAAGAAGTGAAGATCGTGAACAATTTCCTGACGCGATTTGAATATCGCCGCGATTTCTCCAACCAGAGATTCTTTACGAATTCGGATGGCATTTCGAAAGGGAATCAAAACACCTTCACCATCGGGTTGAGCTATTTCTTCACCAATCGCGAACCGTAAGCGATGGCTGAACGCAACAAGTTTTTACGATTTACTTCCGTAGCTGGTGCTTAGTTGATGGACTCTTTGAAGCGGTGAGCCGCAGGGTTCACCGCTACTTTTTCTAACGCTCTTATACAATTTACTTCCGTAGCTGGTGCTTAGTTGATGGACTCTTTGAAGCGGTGAGCCGCAGGGTTCACCGCTACTTTTTCTAACGCTCTTATACAATTTACTTCCGTAGCTGGTGCTTAGTTGATGGACTCTTAAACGCGGTGAGCCACAAGGCTCACCGCTATTTTTCCTAACGTCTTTATACGATTTACTTCCGTAGCTGGTGCTTAGTTGATGGACTCTTTGACGCGGTGGGCCAAAAGGCTCACCGCTATTTTTTTCTTCGGCGCGCAGTATGCACCAGATTTCTTCTGCTGTAAAAAATGCGAACTGATGTCAGAATTCCGTCATGCCGCATCTTCTTCAATTACTCCTTCTGTTAAGCATTATCATCTTTGCCGCTAAAGCTGCTGGGGCGCTCAGCATTCGTTTTGGCCAACCCGCCGTCTTTGGCGAAATTCTGATTGGATTGGTGCTGGGGCCGACCGTCATTGACCTGCTTCATTTGTGGCCGTTTGCCGGATCGGCAGAAACGATGGAGCGGACGGTCAAAGATTTTTCCGAAATCGGCGTCATTCTGTTGATGTTTGTCGCCGGATTGGAAACCGACCTGGAAGGAATGAAGCGCGTTGGGCGCGTGGCATTTTGGGCGGCGGCTGGCGGGGTGATTTTGCCGATGTTTGGCGGTGTTGTTGCCGCACGGTTTTTCGGATTCGGCTGGCGCGAAGCGATTTTCATCGGCACGGTGATGACTGCCACCAGCGTTTCGATTTCCGCCCAAACCTTGATGGAATTGAAACAGCTTCGATCAAAAGAAGGCTCGACGATTCTGGGTGCAGCCGTAATTGACGACGTGATGGGGATCATCGTTCTGTCGTTTGTCATCGCGTTTTCCGCCGTCGGAGCTGCTGGCGCAACCGAATTGGCGCTGCCGAGCTTGATTTCAAATTCATTGTTCGGCGGCAACAAAGTGATGGAAATCGTGTTGATCTTTGTGTTGATGGCGGCGTTCTTTGCAGCTTCGATCTGGTTTGGCCGTCGGTACTTTGATCGCCTGCTGCAATTCGCCAGCCGGGTTCCGGCCAGTCAGGCGTTGCTGGCCACAACGGTTGGAATCGCTTTGATTTACGCCTTGTTGGCGCAATACCTGGGCCAGGTTGCGGCCATCACCGGTTCCTACATTGCCGGAGTTCTGTTCGCCCAAACCAGTTTCAAGCACCAAATTGACGAAGGCATACAGCCGTTGACGTACAGCATTCTGGTCCCTGTCTTTTTCATTTCAATTGGCCTGGAAGCGAACGGCCGTGCCTTGCTGGGCAATTCCTCTGAATTGTGGCTGACGGCGGTGATTCTGGTTGTGGCCATTACAGGCAAGGTGATTGGCTGTTCTGTTCCGGCTTTGCTGTGCGGATTCAACCGCCAGGAAGCCTTGCGCGTCGGGGTGGGCATGATCTCGCGCGGCGAAGTCGGCTTGATTGTCGCCGGAGTCGGCCTGGCCAGCGGCATCATCAATCAAGAAATTTTTTCGATTATGGTGATTATGGTGCTGGTGACGACCATGGTGACTCCGTTGTTGCTGCGCCTGGTTTTTCCGCGCTGCGAAGAAGAACCGGTCACGGACATATACGAATCCATCGCCCGGCTGAAAGAACGAGACGCCAAACCCTGAGCCGAAAACTAGCCAGTACCCACGGTCTATCCATTCTTTGTTTTTAGCCACAGAGCGCACAGAGAACACTGAGAAGGTGTTTTGAAGTTCACAAAAATATCTGCCCTCAGTGAACTCCGTAACCTCTGTGGCTGAAAATGAATAAGCCCTAGCCCGCACCTCGCAGGCTGTTTTTTTGAAGAGGCTGGCGTAAGATTGCGCCGAAAATCCGGCATTGACGTATGCTTTGTGGCAGGTCTGCGGAAAGCGCGACAGAACAATTGGCGAGAGAACGCCGTAATCCAGCCGAACTGTAAGAAACCAACTGGCAAAGGACAAAAAAGAACTATGTTTTGCCCGAAATGCGGAAACGCCAACCAAAAGCCCGAAAGCTACTGTCGTCAATGCGGAATCTTTTTGCCTGACATCGAAAAGCTGAAAAAGAAAGAAATTCCGCCCGAACAACATCTTCAGGTCAACAGCGTTTTAAGCCTCATGACTGCAATCGCCAGCGGCGTGCTGACAATCTTGCTTCATGCGTTTTTTACGGGCAGACCGGGTACGCCGGTGTTGATTTACGTCACGATAGGGTTTTTGACTGCAATGTTTTTCTGGCAAGTGCAGACTTTCTGGCGAACCCGGCAGTTGAAAAAGCATTTTCCGAAACGAAAAAATCAGGGGCAAAGTGACGCTGAATCGGTGGAGACAAATCCGTTGGTTGAGTCTGTGACGACAAAAGGGTTATTGAGCGAACCTGGTTTGAGCACCGCCGTTCCGCCAAGCGTGATCGAAAACACTACCAAACATTTGGGCGAAAAAGTGTGAGAAATCCTTTCTGGGTTTGAACTGCAACGCGTGGTCAAGCGTGGAGCATTCGCGATTATGATAAAAATAAGTTTGGTAAAGCTTCAGAAGGCGAAGCAGGAGATAGTTATGAAGTGAAGAGATCGCAGACTGATTTTGACGCAATGAGGTGTATTTTGACTTTAGGCATGCACTCCCAAGCTAAGGAGAACTGGAACAAGAAAGCTGAGGAACTTTTGACACACCTTCGTTTCATCTCAGATGAAGCTAAGAAGGAGGGGCCTCCTGCAAACCCGGATATCCATGTCTCTCACCATTTCAGTCCATCTAACATCGTGGGAGAAATGATGTTCTTCTGGACTGATTTAACCGGAAATATAGCAGCAAGGGCCTTCTCCGATGGTCAACAAAAGATTGGGCTTTTTGATAATGATCATCTGGAGCTTGTTCGAATTTCTGAAGGAATGCAGAAAAGCATTACCCCACGCGATACGATAAGTTTAAGCCTTCTATCTGAATTGATATTTGATTGGATAAAGCGGAGGCACAGAGGCACGTCTAACTCGTCGATGAGTGATTTTGTACTAACTGAGTGCGAGAAGCAGGTACAGGAATTGGAGATATGGATTCCCATTTCACTTCTTTTTATTGCATCGCCTTTTACTTTAGGAAAGATTACTTTCAAAGCAATCACCAAGGCAATGATTGATGATTGGGAGGCTGCTAAGTTTTCCAAACTCACAAAGCCTGAGGAACTGGATTCGGCCCGTCAATTTTTCGAGCGTCTTCGCAAGGACATACAAGCTTTAGCGGCGGCAATTATAAGACTTAAGGCTGAACCACGGCGTGCCTATGAGATTGCCTTTGAAGAGGCCGAAAAAGCCATGAGCATTTTACGTTTTTTCTCGCCTGCTAATTTTCATCCAGCTAAAGTTTGTTATTCGGCCCCCTGGGGCAAACAACATCTGGATAGTGATCGTTACCTAACAGTTCAAAATGGTAAAATTATTGGTCACCGATCAGGCTTTAGTGACAAGGCCAAGATCCATTGGAATCTAGGCAATGAAGAATTGCAGATGTATTGGGATACAGGGCTTGGCACTTTAGGAAACCTCTTAAACGCTGATAAACCAACCGATTTTCAAAAGACGCTGCTTGAATCTTTATTTCTTTACTCAAAAAGCTCATTGGCAAAACAAATATCAGACAAACTTCTATACATACTTGTCGCTCTCGAATCAGTTTTCTTGAAAGACTCCGGTGAATTTATACAAGATGCCATCAGTCTCCGTATGGCATACATGCAACCTGTCTCTGTTGAAGAGAGGCGGGCAATCACGCGTAATATCAAGGCGACTTATGCCCTCCGTTCTTCGTTTGTCCATCATGGACAAAACATCAGTATTGATAATGTGGCAATCCTTCAAGAGTTTATGGAGAACGCTTGGATGAGCTTACAGGCGCTCATCCCTCTTGCTGCCAGGGGAATTACAAAAGAAGAATTCTTTCGGGATTTAGAAGACCGTCGGCTATCTGGATAAGCTTCAAGAAGAAATAGCGATTTACGAAGCCTATCTCAAAGATTTTAAGGAGTTCACCATGAAACGATTGCTCATACTAATATCCGCCACCATCTTACTCTTTACGCTTGCTGACACTCTACTTTTTGCCCAGCAGCCGCAACGTCAGCTCACGCCGGAACAGCAGGCACAGCAGCAAGCCCAACAAGCCGCTACCCGCGAAGATCACAAGCGGATGATGGAGTTGCTGAACATCAAAGAATTACGACCCGGCGCGAACGGCAGTAACAAAGATGCTCCGAATTTCGCCAATTACGACGAATCGAAAGTGAAGCCGTATTCTCCGCTGCCTGACCCGCTGACACTGAAGAACGGCAAAAAAGTCACTTCGGCCAAGGTGTGGTGGAATCAGCGGCGCGCTGAAATCGTTGAAGATTTCGACCGTGAAATGTATGGCCGCGCGCCGAAAGTGACTCCAAAAGTAACTTGGGAAGTAACCAGCACGACGAATGAAACCAAGTACGACACGCCGGTTTTTACCAAACAGCTTGTCGGCCACGTAGACAACTCGTCTTATCCAGCGGTAACGGTAAACATCCAATTGATGCTGACGGTTCCGGCCAATGCAATGGGTCCGGTGCCGGTGATTATGGAATTTGGCTTTATCGGTCCGCGTCCGGGAGCGCCAGCGCCAACTGCGCCTCCTGCCAATGCGCCTACGCCGTGGCAGCAGCAAGTTCTAGCAAAAGGATGGGGCTGCGCGACGCTGGTTCCCGGCAGCATTCAGGCCGACAACGGAGCAGGTTTGACGGCGGGCATCATCGGTTTGGTCAACAAAGGCCAACCGCGCAAAGCTGACGATTGGGGAGCGCTTCGCGCCTGGGCTTGGGGCGCAAGCCGCGCGTTGGATTACTTCGAAACCGACAAATCCGTGAATGCCAAAATGATTGGCTTGGAAGGGCATTCGCGTTATGGCAAGGCGACGCTGGTCACGATGGCGTATGAGCCGCGCTTGGCCATTGCGTTTGTCAGTTCTTCCGGCGCAGGCGGAGCCAAAATCCATCGCCGCAACAATTACGGCGAAATGGTCGAAAACGTCGCCGCGCCCAGCGAATACCACTGGATGGCGGGCAATTACATGAAATATGCCGGACCGCTGACGGCAAACGATCTGCCGGTGGATGCGCATGAACTGGTTGCGTTATGTGCGCCGCGCCCTGTGTTCATCAGCGCAGGCTCCGTGGCGAACGGCGATGGCTGGGTAGACGCCAAAGGTATGTTCCTGGCAGGGGCGCACGCCGGACCGGTTTATAAACTGCTTGGCAGGAAAGACATGGGAACAATGGAGTTTCCACCGATGGAAACTGGCTTGATGGATGGCGAAATTTCGTTTCGCCAACACAGCGGTGGTCATACCCCGGGGCCGAATTGGCCGACGTTTTTGACGTTTGCCAGCCGCTACCTGAAAGCGCCGCCGATCAAAGCAACACAAGCTGCGACCCGGTAATAAATGGCAATGCTGAAGCCGATTTCATAGGATCAACCACGGGGAGCACGGGGTACACGGGGAGAACCAATTGCTTCCCCTAAATTATCCCCGTGCTCCCAGTGCTCCCAGTGCTCCCAGTGCTCCCAGTGCTCCCCGTGGTTTCTTTCCGTAAACGCAATTGCAAATCGAATCAGGAGGGATTTATGCGCAAAAGTTTCTTTGTAATGATGTTCTGTTTTTGTTTGGTGGGTTTGGCGCTGGCGCATCAAGCTGCCAGTGAAAAGAACCTGCTTGGCACTTGGTCTGGAACCTGGGCCGGAGGCAGCGGCGGATCATTTGAATTGACCCTTACAAAAGCTGCTGATGGAAAACTGGGTGGCAGCATTTCACCCAAGCCCGATGGTGGAGAAAGCTACACCGTCCCGTTTACTTCAGCGGTGTTTGCAGATGGCAAAGCCACGCTGAAGCTGCAAGATCCTGCGGGAGAAGCAGAAATCACGCTTGTGGTGAGCGCTGACAGCTCTGCTTTGACGGGCACGTATTCCGTTCGCATTAAAGCCGACGGGAATGAAGTAGATCAGGGAACAGTGAAGGCGACCAAAAAGCCCTAAATCTTCCAGCCGATGAAAAGTTCAGACATTGCGAATCTGCGCTTGCAAAACCAGCGTATTGCAGGCTCAACGTTTGCCAAGCCGGGTGACGTCGTCGCCTGGCTTGGCGCTGTTCAGGCTCAGGATTACAACGGAGCTTTGTGGGCAGTTGGGTTGCGCCTGCCAACGGAACTCAATCCAACGGAAGCTTTGATTGAACAGGCCATTGCTGACGGAACGATCATTCGCACCTGGCCAATGCGGGGAACCTTGCATTTTGTTGCAACGGCAGATGTTGGCTGGATGCTGGATTTATTGGCTGCCCGAGTCGCAAAACGAATCCAGGCCCGGCTGATAAGAGACTTTGAACTGGATCAAGAGGTTTTTGCGCGTTGTCAGAAATCGCTTGTTCGCGCGTTGCAAGGCGGCAAACAGCTTTCGCGCAATGCGATGTATCAGGTGTTAGAGTCCGCGAAAATTTCGACCAGCAAAGGGCGAGGGCTGCACATCCTGCTGCAGCTTTCTATGAACAAGCATCTCTGTTTTGGCGCGCGCGAAGGCAAGCAACCTACGTTCAGGTTGTTTGATGAATGGATTCCGGCGACAAAACTTATGTCAACGGAAGAAGCCTTGGCTGAACTCGCCCAGCGCTATTTCACCAGCCACGGCCCGGCCAGCTTGCAGGATTTTATCTGGTGGTCCGGGCTGACTGTCACCGAGGCGAAAGCCGCGATTGAACTGGCGAAATCGAATTTGGTGCGGGAAACCGCAGGCGATCAAATTTACTGGCTTGCGCCATTCGGCCCTGCAGCAAAAAGTTCCAAGGCCGCATTGCCGTCCACATATTTGTTGCCGTCTTATGACGAATACACAGTCGCTTACAAAGATCGCAGTGCCGTGCTCAGCCCAGCAAACGCGAAGCAAACAATTTCAGGAAACGGCATTTTCAGTCCCATCATTGTGATCAACGGCCAGGTTGTCGGCCTTTGGAAGCGCGAACTTAAAAAAGGCACGGTCACCATTTCGCCAACCTACTTCACCAAACTCTCCAAAGGCGAAATAAGTGGATTGACGTCCGCTGCAAATCGCTACGGGAACTTTCTTTCCGCTTCGCCTGTGGTGTCGTAACCGGTCAATGTGCGTCGGCGTCATGACCATTGACGTACCACCGTGCGCAGTTCAAATCACAAAAAAATAGCTTATCGGGAGGCTTCAAAGTTATGCAGGCTCATTTCTATCAGTTTCACCGCAGGTTCAAGCAATTGATTGTTTTAGGGCTTTGTTTTGGCTTGGCGCTGGCGCCAGCCACCACGTTTGCTCAGGACAAAAAAGCCGAATCGGACAACCGCGTTCAGAAAGCCAATTACGATCTGGCTTCGCGCTGGACGGCGCAAAAAGTCGGCAAGATGGTGTTTGATACCGCTGTCACGCCGCACTGGCTGGAAACAGGCGACAAGTTTTGGTACAGCTACGAAACAGGAGCGGGCAGGAAATTTACTCTGGTTGATCCGCTGAAAAAATCGAAGGCGCCGCTGTTCGACAATGCCAAGATGGCCGCGCAACTGACGAACATCACCCGTATTCCTTATGACGCCCAGCATTTGCCGATCACCACAGTGCGAATGTTCAAAAAAGATTCGGCGTTTCAATTCGACATTAGCGTGCCGCGCGAAGCCGAAATCCCGGGGCTGAAAAAAGAAGAACAGGCCGTGGCCGGTGGTGGCCAAGGGCAGAGTAGCCCTGAAGATGAGCCTGAGGCGGAAGAGACTGGCGAAGATGATGACGACCCGCAGCAACGTGGTGCCCAAGGAGATCGGCCACAGGCTTCACCGAATCGCACGATTTATTTTGAATGGGATTTGGCGACGGCAAAACTAACTTTGTTGCCGGATTACCAGCCGCCGCGCAAAACGCGCTGGGCGGCGGTTTCGCCCGATGAAAAGACGATTGTGTTCGCGCGCGGGCAAAATCTTTTCATGATGGACGCCGAGAATTATGCCAAGGCGCTGAAGAAAGAAGACGACACGACCATCGTTGAAACCCAGATCACTACGGACGGCGAAGAGAATTACAGCTACGCCCGGCGCATTCGCGAAGAAGAAAAAGCCGCCTACAAGTTTAGCGACAAAAATAAAACCCCGCGCATTCCGGCGATTACCGTGTTTTGGTCGAAGGATTCCAAGAAATTTTCCGTGCTCCGCAACGACCAGCGCAAAGTCGCCGATTTGTGGGTGATCAATTCTCTGTCGAATCCGCG
>CAZXHW010000316.1:0-8587 GCA_964639915.1 uncultured Heliomicrobium sp. | reverse complement strand
GCGAATTGGCATCCATCCCATCCAGTAGCCAAGCTGTTGAAATTCCCGTTCCGGTTCCGAGTTCAAGGAACTGCGCAGATAACTTAGAAGCCGCCAGCATTCGCAACATCGCGCCTGCCGTTCGCTCCGATCCCATTCCGAAGCCAACGGCTTTTGTGTCGGATTCGATCCGTTCCAGAAGCGGTGGAAGTCGAAGGAACTCCGATTCGTTCATGACGATTAGTTGCTTTCGACGTACTTGCGGATCAGGTTGCCCATTTCGGTCGTCGTCACGCGGTTTGGCTGGCTCTTCAAATCGGGCGTGCCGTAACCGGCTTTCAGCGTAATGGTGATCGCGTCTTCGATCAGCCGCGCTTCCTCTTCCAGCTTGCATGAGTACCGCAACAACATGGCCGCCGAAGCAATTGTGCCAATCGGATTGGCAATTCCCTTTCCAGCAATATCCGGTGCGGAACCATGAATCGGTTCGTACAGCCCAACCTTGCCGCCAATGCTGGCCGAAGGCAGCAAACCGATGCTGCCGGTTAAAACCGAAGCTTCATCGCTCAAAATGTCGCCGAACAAATTTTCCGTCACGATCACGTCGTAATCCGTCGGACGCATGACCAACTGCATCGCGCAGGCGTCAACATACCCATGCAGCAATTCCACATCCAGATATTCCGCCGCCAAGCGAACTACGGTTTTGCGCCAAAGCTGCGAACTTTCCAGCACGTTGGCTTTGTCAATGGAGTGCAGCTTTTTGCGTCGAAGCCTTGCGGCTTCAAACGCCACGCGCGCCACTCGTTCCACTTCCGGTACGGTATAGGCCATCGTGTTCAACCCGCGCTCGTCCGTCAGTTCGCGCGGCTGGCCGAAATATGCGCCGCCCATCAATTCGCGCACGATCAACAAATCGGTTCCACGCACGATCTCGGCTTTCAGCGGCGAAGCATCAATCAAGGTTTCGTGCAGAAACGCAGGGCGAAGGTTGGCAAAAACGCCCAAACCCGCACGCAAGGCAAGCAAGCCCGTTTCGGGTTTCAGCTTCGGCGGATTGTTGTCGTATTGCGGCCCACCGACTGCACCGAGCAATACAGCATCCGAAGCCAGCGCGGCTTTCAAGGTTTCGTCCGGCAACGGCACGCCAACTTTGTCCAGCGCGCATCCGCCCATCAAATGCTCTTCAAAGGCGAATTCGTGCCCGAACTTTTTGCCGATAGTTTCAAGACAGGCGACCGCTTCACGTGTTACGTCAACACCAATTCCATCACCAGGTAAAACTGTTATCTTGAAATTGCTCATGCTGCCTTCGCCGCCTTCTTTTGGATATGGGGCAGCAAGCCGCCGTCTTCAATTAGCTCACGCGCGAAATCGCTGATTGGCACAAAAGTGGCTTCCTGGCCATTGCTCAAATTGCGTAACTTCCCTGCAAGCAGGTCAAGTTCAAGTTCGTCTCCGCCCTTCACAATTCCCAACGCTTCCGGGCATTCAATCGCCAGAAAACCATTGTTGATCGCGTTGCGGAAGAAGATTCGTGAGTAATTGGCGGCAATAACGACTTTGATGCCTGCTCCGCGCAACGCCCAGATGGCGTGTTCACGTGAAGAGCCGCAGCCGAAGTTTTCGCCTGCAATTACGAAATCGCCGGGTTTGACCCGTTTGACGAAATCCACATCAATATCTTCCATCGCGTACTTGGCCAGTTCAGCTTCTTCGTGAACGTTTAGATACCGCGCCGGGATGATTTCGTCCGTGTTAATGTGCGCACGGTCGTATACGTGCGCGAAGCCTTTCAGGTTGGTTGGTAATTCAGCCATTTCATTCCCTTTTCAATTAGGCAGCCGCAGCCGCAGTCTTTTTCAAAAATTCGCGCGGATCGGTGATCGTGCCGGTAATGGCCGTCGCCGCAGCCGTCGCAGGCGAAGCCAGATACACCTTCGATTTCGGCGATCCCATACGACCGACAAAGTTGCGATTCGTCGTCGAAAGACAAGTTTCTTCCGCGCCGAGCACGCCCATATGCCCACCCAAGCAAGCACCGCAAGTCGCGGTTGAAACCACGCAGCCAGCGTCAGCAAAGATTTCCAGCAAGCCTTCCCGCATCGCCATCTTCCAGACTTCGGTTGTTGCGGGAACGACAATGGCGCGGGTGCCGTCGGCAACTTTGTTGCCTTTGAAAATTTGCGCGGCGATGCGCAGGTCTTCAATGCGGCCGTTGGTGCAGGAACCGATATAAACCTGATCCATCTTCGTGCGTTCGATTTCGCCAATGAAGCGTCCGTTCGACGGCAAATCGGGCAGCGCCACAATCGGCTCAAGTTCGCTCAGATTGATCGAAAATCTTTCGGAGTAAGTCGCGTCGTCATCGGAACCATAAATCGTGTACGGTTCTTTGGTGCGGGCTTTAACGTAATCTTCAGCCGTTTTGTCGGCAGGCATAATCCCGCTCTTGCCGCCGGCTTCGATGGCCATGTTGGTGATGGTGAAGCGTGCTTCCATCGTCAACGACTTCAATCCGCTGCCGCGATATTCCATCGCTTTGTACCGCGCGCCGTCCACGCCGATCTTCGAAATGATGTAAAGAATGATGTCTTTGGAATAAACGCCGAACGGCAAATCGCCATTCAATTCAAATAACATGCTTTCCGGAACTTTGAACCAAAGTTCGCCGGTCGCCAGCGCCGCAGCCAAGTCGGTTGAACCGACACCACTCGAAAATGTTCCAAGCGCACCCATTGTCGTCGTATGCGAATCTCCGCAAACGATGGTTTGCCCTGGCAACACGTGGCCCTGTTCGGGCGCAATGGCGTGGCAAATGCCGTGGTTGCCGATTTCGTAATAGCGTTCGATCTTCTGTTCGATGCGCCATTCGCGCAGTTGCTTGGAAAGCTCTGCGGACTTGATGTCCTTGTTCGGCACGAAGTGATCCGGCGTGACCAGAATCTTCGACGGATCGAAAACTTTGTTGATGCCGAGCTTGCGTAACATCGCCACAGCAGGCGGCGTTGTCACGTCGTGCGCGACGATCAGATCAAGCTTGGCGTTGACGATCTCGCCCGGCACAACAGAATCGCGTCCGCTGTGCGCGGCCAGAATCTTTTCAGTAATTGTCATTCCCATAACTAACTCCGGTGGTTGGTGATTGGTGGTTGGAATTGCAGTTAGTTGGCAACGGCTGCCATCTGAACACCTGCCACCGATTTGGTTCGTTCTTTTGCGTAAAGCGCCTTGTTGACCGCATTCAGGTAAGCCCGCGCGCTGGCGTCCACAATGTCCGTGCTGGCGGCTTTGCCTGTATACGAAGTTCCTTCAAATTCGACGTGGACGAAAACTTCGCCGACTGCGTCCGCGCCTTGCGTGATGGAGCGGACGGAATAATCCAGCAAATTGCCGGACATGTTCGTGATTTTATCTATCGCCTGATACACGGCGTTGACTGGGCCATCGCCCGAAGACGTTTGAGTATTGCTTTCATCGTTTTTGGTGTCGTTGACCGTCACCAGGGCAGTAGCCAGCGTAGACGTTCCAGCGGTCGCCTGCACTGCGCGCAGTTTGTAACGTTCGGGAATTTGCGTGAAACCGTCCTGCAGGATGGCGACCAGGTCTTCTTCAAAAATTTCTTTCTTCTGATCGGCCAGCTTGGTGAACATCTTGTAGGCTTTGTCGAGTTCTGGCCGGGTCAGCGTGTAACCCATCTCTTCGTATTTTTTGCCCAGCGCGAACCGCCCGGAATGCTTGCCAAGCACAATGCTGTTGGTTTTCACGCCCACGGATTCAGGCGTCATGATTTCGTAGGTGATGCGGTTTTTCAGCATCCCGTGCTGATGAATTCCCGCTTCGTGGGCAAAGGCGTTTTTGCCTACAATGGCTTTGTTCGGCTGAACCTGAACGCCAGTAATGTTCGACAACGTTTGGCTGGAACGATAAATCTCTTCGGTGACGATGTCGTTAGAGTAAGGCATAAGGTCTTTGCGAACTCGCAAAGCCATGACGATTTCTTCCAACGAAGCATTGCCTGCGCGTTCGCCAATGCCGTTGATGGTGCATTCGATCTGGCGCGCTCCAGCCGCGACTGCTGCCAGCGAATTGGCGACTCCAAGTCCCAAATCGTTGTGGCAATGAACGCTGATGACGGCTTTATCAATGTTGCGGACGCGCTGCTTTAAAGTGCTGATGATGTGGTGATACTCACTGGGAATCGTGTAACCGACAGTATCCGGGATGTTTACGACGGTCGCGCCTTCGTCAATGACGGCTTCGATGATTTCGCAAAGGTAATCCATGTCGCTGCGCGTGGCATCTTCGGCAGAAAACTCAACGTCGTTGGTGAAACTCTTGGCCAACCGCACTGCCTTGCGCGACATTTCCAGAACTTCTTCACGCGTTTTTTGCAGCTTGTACTGAAGGTGAATGTCGGAAGTCGCGACAAACGTATGAATGCGCGGGTGCGCCGCATCGGCCAGGGCTTCCCAAGCGCGTTCGATATCTTCCGTGGTTGTTCGGCACAACGAAGCAATAATCGGCCGGCGGCAGGTTTTGGCGACTTCGCGTATCGCAGCAAAATCGTCATCCGATGCGATGGCGAACCCTGCCTCGATCACATCCACTCCTAGCGCATCGAGTTGCCGTGCCATCCGTAATTTTTCCTCAAGATTCATACTGCAACCTGGCGATTGTTCGCCATCGCGCAAAGTTGTGTCGAAGATCGCTATTCGTTCGCTCATCCTTGATTCTCCTTCCAAAAAAATTTTTATGGGCACCTGAAAGTGCAGAAAAACTATGGACTTCTGCCTAAAGGTTCGCGCATCATAGCACTGGCACCCCCAGCCGTGAAGTTTATTCTTTTTAGCTTTACATAAATCTCGCTTATACTCACGTTGCCCTAAAAGGAGGCCTGTGAATCGGATCAAGAGATGGTGGAACTCTGTCAGCGGTAAGCTGGTAGCTTATAATAGCCAACCGGATGATGTTACCGGGCGCGAATTATGCCGGATGTTGCAACGTTGTCCGGTATGTGGTGATGGGTTTGGTGAACACCTTTATGCTCATTTTGCCGTCACGGTGATGACGGAAGAGCGTAATGGGAAGGTCAAAGAGTTCCTGCGAGCCTGTGAAGAGCACCAATGGGAATCGGTTCAGCTTTTTCAGGAATTCGATGCACGCCGGGATGCGCTGGTCGCGTATGCCCTACGATGTCAGAACGGTCGGCTCGTGGCTTTGTTGGAACGAAGCCCATCAGAAAGTTACGAGGAAGATCGTCTGATTGCCTGCGATGTTTTGGATGAACCCAACAGCCAGCGACTGGGCATACTGATTTCTCCTGGTGATTGGCGGCGAATGCAGGTTGAACAATAGGTCTGGTTTTCTTTGGGCGCAGTTACTGGTTCTGTCGCCCAATTATTTTACTCACCGTTTCATCGTCGAGCCTGACACGCATTTCCCGTTGCGGAGAAGGAATCTCGATACCAGCTTTTTCCAAAGCATCCGATACAGCCAACGCGACTTGGCTTTTCACAGCGAGATGCCCTTGATTCGCCGCCCAGAATCTCAGTTCGAATTGCAAAGCATTGTCACCAAAGCCAATAAACAACACCTGAGGTCCAGGTTCAGCCATGACTTCAGGATTAGCTTTTACGGTCGCTAGCATTACCTCAATCACTTTTGCCGGATCCGATCCATAAGCAACTCCCAAAGAAACGTCCACGCGTCTATTTCTGGTCGGCAATGTCCAATTCGTCACCTCATCAGAAATCAGCTTGGCGTTAGGAACGATGACTTCTGCGCCTTGAGCAGTTTGAATTCGGCTTGAACGAATCCCGATACGCGTGATGTCACCCGAAACACTTCCAACCTGAATCGTGTCACCAACTTGCACGGGTCGCTCGAAAAGCAGGATCAGGCCAGATACAAAATTATTGATGACATTTTGCAGACCAAAGCCGACACCGACACCAAAAGCTCCTGTCAGCAGGGTCAGCCGATTCAGATCGAATCCCGCCGCACTTACCGCCATTACAAATCCGGCAAACAGCAAAATGTATTGCGCAGTCGTAGCCAATGCTTGCGGCACGCCACGCTCTAGTGGCATGCGAGACAACACGTCTTCCTGCAAAATCAACCGCACAACCCTTGACAGGTAATAAGCCAGTGTCACAACCACCAAAAACGAAGCAACATCGCCAATGGATACACTCAAGCTTCTAAAGGTCAGCGAAGCATCGAGCAATCGCTCAATTCCAGCGAAAAACTGCTCGCGGATCGTAAACAGTTCCAGCGACCCAATCAGCCACAAAAACCCAGCCAAAAAGTAACAAATGCGTGAACACCACTTGACGATGTCGCGCCGATGAAGCCGAACAAAAACCGAAACCTGAGTACGTTTGATTCTCAGCAACAGCGCAATGCCGACATTAACCACTTTCGCCGCGCCATACATCAAACCTGCCAGGTAGGCGCTATGCAAAGCCCCTTCGCCCAGCACTTTTGCCAAAGTGACAAAGCCAAACACATTCGCCAACAGCGAAAGGGCAATCAGCCCTAGCATCAAATACAAGGCGACTCGCAACCAGCGGAGCGTTAGCGGTTGAACCGACAAGCGATCAAACCGTTTGGGGCGGAGCATCCAGATCAATACAGAAATCGCTATCGCCGTTTCTGCCAAAAACAGCAATCTCTCCACGAAGGGCTTAAAATCAACCAGATAGCGAACCTGATCGCTCAAATGCAAAACCACCAGCACAAAAAACGGCAATCGCATCCAGCGCATGGGCTCAAACAGCGATCTGACAACTTGTAAAAATGGAATCACCAAAAACAACGCGACGACGCTGTTAACCACGCTGGCTGACACCGGCGATAGCCACAATTGAACCAGCAAAATAATCAGCAAAGCTGCCGAAATCGGGCGTCTGAGAATCGTGGCTGCTTCGTGCAGTTCAGGTTTCCCTTCAGTCAGCGGATCAATTCTTTTTGACAGATAAATTGTGACCGATAGCAAAGCGGCAAACAGCAGCAACAGAAAAAAGAGCCCATTTCTTTGCTTTTGTATGCTTTCACGAGCTGCCGCCAACTCATGAACAAACGATCTGTCAGCCAAATCGCTGGTGATCCCTGGAGTCGCATTGCCATCATTCCTGGCTGAAATTGCCGCCCATAAAGTCGGACTGTCACGAACTAATAATGTTCGCTGAAAATCCTGCCTGGCCAACGCCAAATCATCCAATCGCGTTGTAACCAGAAAATTCAATTGCGTAACGCGGTTTTGCAACAGCAGTAGAGAATTCAGGCGTTCCTGAGTTTGCGTTTGCAATTGCTGCAGATCGGCTAACGAAGCTTTGATTTGGTCAAACACCGCTTCCAGCGAATCGCCGTCGGTCAATTGCTCCAAGGTCGCAATCCATTTCCCCTGCTCTTCTTTTAGCCACCGCAAATCAGTTTCAGTAGAAGTCAGGCGTTGAGTCAAAATTTTCTGCCAACGCTCTACCTCCAGGCCTCTGTCTTTCCAATCTTGATCAAGCTTGCGCAACTCATACAGCGTAGGCCTGGCGGCTAGCCGCTCATCCAATTGACGAGATTGCGCTGTGATTTGCTCTTCAGCTTCTTCAACTTGCACAACTTCCTCGGCCCCAGTGGATAATCGCCGAATGATTTCCCGTAGCGGCTTCTTTAGATATTCGGCTCGACTGAAGATTTCAGCCAGAGGAATTCTTTGCCCTTCAAAAGCACCTTGGGAAGTTGGGACAGGCGATGGAGTTGGCGCTGAATCTTGAGCAAAACTTCTAATCGGCAACAGGAAAACAGTTACCGACAAAACGATCTTGAGCCAATCAGGTACGAAAATTTGGGTCGAACGATTCATCAGTATTCTTGCAAACGCGAAACTTAGGCGGTTATTTATGGGGAGATTGAAGTACAAACTCTAAACTGCAAGCGCGTCTCTCTACAACTCGCTGTCGTTGAATTTCCGTATCGGTGATTGCAAGCCCGTCAAGTTTCACTATGATACGGGTGACTTCAAGTTTCATCGCTTATAACCCTGGAGAAGCAACCGTGGATTTCTCACAACTGGAAATCTTTTTGTCCATCGCCGAAGAAAAAAGCTTTTCTCGCGCGGCGGAAAAAATGCTGCGAACGCAACCTGCCATCAGCATCGCCATCAAACGGCTGGAAGAAGAGCTGGGCGAAACCTTGTTTGATCGTAGCAGCAAGAATGGTTCACTGACTGAAGCTGGGCGTATTCTGCTGTCGTATGCCCAACGAATGATCAACTTGCGCAACGAATCCATTAACGCTGTGAGCGAATTGCGCGGCATGTTTCGTGGCCGCCTGACGATCGGAGCCAATGAAAGCACCTCGCTGTATTTGTTGCCGCCGCTGTTGATGGAGTATCGAAAGCGTTTTCCGAATATCAAAATTGAAGTGTTCCGCGCGGTTTCGGAAAAAATTCCGCTTGAAGTTTCCGAACGTAATCTGGATTTCGGTTTTCTTTCCTACGACCCGATGCACCCGAATCTGCAATCCATCGAAATCCACAAAGACGAATTGACGCTGGTTGTGCCGCCCAACCATCGGCTGGCCAAACACAAACAAGTCACGGTCAAAGACC
>CAZXHW010000315.1:0-8613 GCA_964639915.1 uncultured Heliomicrobium sp. | reverse complement strand
AACGAGGCGCTGATACGCCTTCGCTTCCTGCAACGGCGAAAGCTCCTCGCGCTGAATGTTTTCAGCCAGCATCACCTCTTCCTGCTCGACAGGCGAGTAATCCCGCACGATCACAGGTGCTTCATTGAGACCAGCCAGTTCCGCAGCCGCCCTACGGCGATGCCCGGCAACGACGAGAAAGCTGTCGGACTTTTCCGGGTGGGGTACGACAATGAGCGGCTCAAGAATGTCCTTCTCATTGATTGAGTCAGCCAGTTCCTGAACGCTCGCCGGAGCAACCACTCCGCGCGGGTTGTGTGGATGCGGATAGAGATGGTCGAGCGGAACAGAAATGATGATTTGGTTGTCAAATGATTGAGTTTTCATGGCTCCGGTTACTCGTTCAGAATGCCAGGCTGATCGCCTCTTCCCCCGCACTCAGCATTTCTTGCAACAGCATCTCAGTCTGCTGAATAGTTCGACAAAGAGCATTCAGCTCTTCCCAATCCAGATCGGAGAGGTTTTCAATTTGGTGAAGACCGCGCGAAACGCAACGTGCTTTGTCGCGGGCTTCGGCGAGAGTTTTCCGGTTGACGATAAGTGCGCCGATGTTGGACGCGCTCCTCGTTTCCAAAGCATTCACGCGCTCACCTCCTGTTTCTTGTGATTACTAGCCGGGATGCTCTCGCCGAATTACATGCGTATCGGCATCAGAACGTAAGTGAAATTGATGCCGCCTGATTCAACTGGCCGTAAACAAAACTGTGTGTTGGCATCTTTGAGTTCAAGCCGCACACGCTCGCTTCCCGCGACGCTCAGGAAATCCTGCAAGTAGGTCGCACTGCAAGCGGTGTTAATCTCCTCACCGTCGTAGCCCGCTTCGAGCATTTCACCAGCCTCGCCCGCATCGCTGCCCTGCGAACTGAGCGTCAATTGCCCGGATTTGATTCCGAGGCTGATGCCGTGCGTGCGATTGTCGGCCATCAACGACACACGCCTGAGTGCGGCAGCGGCTTCATTCGTGTCGAGTTCCAGATGGCGCGTGTTCTCTTTCGGGATGACGAGTTCGTAGTTCGGGAAGTTCTGGGCAAGGCGGCGTGCAGCCATCCGGCGCTGTCCGGCCTGAAAGAAGACGTGATTGTCGGCGATGGCAAAGCCAATCTCCCCGTCAGCCTCAATCGCAATCCGCGCTAGTTCACCGACTGCCTTTCTGGGAATGATCGTGTCAATCGCAAGATCTTTACCGAAAGCCCCGTTCACTTCCACAAGCGACAGACGATGGCCATCGGTAGCAACCATGCGCAGATGACTGTCAGCGAGTTCAAGCTTGACGCCGTGAATGCTGTAGCGTGAGTCCTGATCGGCGACGGCAAACAACGTTCGCGCGATGATCTGCCGCAGTTGCGCGGCGGGCAGTTGCGCGATCATTGCTGGTACTGTCGGAATGTCGGGAAACTGCTCCCGTTCGACTCCTTTGAGCTTGAAGCGCGCGCGTTCACAGGTCAGATGAAGTACACAGTCTTCCTCAACCTTGAAGATGACTTTTGCCGGCGGCAATGATTTGACGATCTCATGCAGCTTCTTTGCCGGAACGCACAAGGAACCTTTGCCAGCCACGGCCGCGTCACAGGCGGTTGTCAGTGACAGATCAAGATCGGTCGCTTGCAGACGCAGGCGATTGCCTTCGGTTTCAATCAGCAGGTGGCCGAGAACGGGAATCGTCGCCCGCTTCTCGATCACGCCCTGCATAAAGTTCAGTTCCTTGAGCAGCGTCCGCTGGTCAACAACGAATTGCATAGCGGTTTCACCTCCGGTTCAGGTTGAAGGATTGAAGTTGTGAGGAATGTTCGCCGCTGCTTTTCTGAGCCTGGATGAAAATCAATCGCCACTGACCTGAGCAGCGGTGGGAAGAGACTGGTGGTGATTGATGCTGGCGTAAATCAAGGGGAATCTTTCGATCTCGTCAGTGTCATCGGTGTGAGGTGGCTTGCTCTTCTCTTGAGCAGTTTCCAGCTTCACCGATTTCTGTGACTTTGCCTTCGCGGCCTGTACATCGTGCAGCAACAGCCTGCGGGCTTGCGCTTCAAGCTCGCCGATTTCCAAATGAATCGCATCCTGCCGCAAACCCAGCAGATCGGCATAGACCTGGGCTTTCGATCTGACGCTCTGGTAGGTCGCCAACCGGCAGATCACGGTGTCTTCCCGCACGTTCGTTCCATCATCAGCGAGTCGGCGCAGGTCGGCGCGCAGCCCGGCGATCTCATCAAGCATTCCGGCGTGGATGGCCTGTACCATCTGGGTTTTGGTCTCCTGCAGATCGGGCACGCCCAATGCACAGACGAACGGCTGATCGTCGCCATGCGGAAGAGCAGCAATCACTTCGCGCAGGCGAAACAGCTTTTCGCGATTTCCTTTCGGAATGAAGTAGACGCCGCCATTACGGCGCAGCGCCGTCGCCTGAAGCGAATCAATAATCCGGCGCGTCATCTCGGACAGGTCGCCGGCAATGTGCAGGTCTTTGAACTCCTGCCAGTAAGGCTGCAATTCAGAGGCGACTTGCTGGCTTTCGTGATAAGCCTCGATGCGTCCGCGCGCGTTGGTCGAGCAGATCATATTTCCGGTCTTCTTTTCCAGGAGAATTCGCAGGTCGGTCGCATACCCCAGACCGAGCGCCTTGAAATCAATGTCTTCCGTCACAAGGGCGAAGACGAGATGATCGCTGCCCGCGCGGTTGATGACGCGAATGAGTGTGCGCTGCTCTTCGTCCGTAGCGGTTTGTTTTTGAAGAGTGCGGGTTGCCTGCGCCTGTTGCGCTCGGGCACCAACCCAGGCTTCGAGCGCGCGGCGCAGGGCTTTGCGTGGTGTTGGCGGATCGGGCAGGAATTCGAGGAAACCCGCTCGGTCAAGCGCATCTCTGAGTGCAGTGTGTTGTACTCTCAAGCCGTGCAACCGCCACAACACCGTATGCCCGACGATGGGAATCTGTTCCGTGGAAGATTCGACCGCTTTGAGATCAGTGAAAGCATTGGTCTGCGACATGATTATGACTCCTAAACCGAGAAGATCGTTTTGAGCGCGGGCAGGTCATCGGCTAGATCATCCAGGACGAAGACCGCATCGCTGATCGAGTGCAACAACTCTTCACCCTGCGTCGTGCCGACAAGGACGCTGTATGCACGCATCCCGCGAACCGCTCTCCTTTTCTTCCACTCTTCCTGCATTGGTGATGCGATTTCAGTCAGGCCGTCGCTGACGCAAATCACATCGGCCTTTTCAAACGCCGATTCATCCACCAGTTGCAACGCCTTCTCCATCCATTCATCAAAGACGGTTCCGTGATTGAAGAAATGCTCGGCGCAGGCGATCACTTCATCGGGCGTGCTTTTGCCTTTCGGGAACAGGTCAACATGCAGATTACCCGTACCGGAAAAGTGAATGACGGCGAAGTCGCGCTTCTGCGTCCGCGCGATGGACTGAAGGGCCAGCATCATGGCCTTGCTCCAGACCTCTTTTGTCATCGGGCCGCAAAGGTTCTTCATCGAGCCGGATTCATCCACCGCCAGAATGATCGGGCCACGTCCTTCCGGTTCGTGCCCGACCAGTTCGTACTGCAACAACCGACGCTCGGCGAATTTGAGAAAGAAGAGGTCTTCCATCACCGGATCAGCCAGCAAAGCGAGTTCTCCGGGAAGGACGTGCGCCAGGTCGGCGCCGATGGTGATCGAAGTAATCTGGCTCGGCGGGTAATCCACTTTCGTTTTCTGCACGCTCAGCGCGATGCGCTTGAAGCGGCCACTCATTTCAGCGATCGCCCTCAGCTTCGGCGAATGCAGCACACGCTCGGCGAGAGCGAATTTCTCTTCGACGTTCAATTCACGCTGGTCGCCGCCCTCGCCGCCATTCAGTGAATAACCGCCGCCAAACGCCGCCAGCGCGTTTTGCGTCGCCTCAGCCTCGGCAAGGGCCTCGGACATTCCTCGCCTGGCGGCGTGCCGGATGGTGCTCAGTCGTTCTTCGCTGCCTGCTGCCATTTTCTGCTCAAGCCGCACCGCGATGCGTTCTTTGCGCTTTGCACTCGCCCGCGCTTTATCGGCCTGCGCGCGCAACTCTTTTGCCTGTTCAGAATTGGCCTGGCCGGAAAGTTCGTTTAGAGCCTCGGCTTGCTTGAAGAATTTCTCGGCGGCTTCGGTGGCCGAGGAAAGCTGGTTGATCTGTTTACATTCTTTCGGATCGAGCGACCTCAAAGCCTGCTCGCTGGCGCCAATCGTGGCGATGGCGCTGAGCATCGAATCGTTGACAGAACCGCTTTCGCGCAATTGCCGCCACTCGCTCGTTTGCATCACCTCTTCAACGATCTGGCGATTGATTTCGTAGGCAGGTTTGAGTCGCGTCTGATCGTTGATGCGCGGCGCACGTTTGTGGAAGCTCCAGAACAGATCGCGGATAAGTGCAGGCGCAGTGTTAAGGTTTTCGCTTGCGGCCGTCATCGTTCCGGCTAGCCGTTCCCAGGTCCCAGTTGCGCGGTCGAATTCCTGCACATCCCAGGCATCGTGATGCAGCGCCTGCGTACCGTCTTTGATTGCATCGGTCGAGATAAACTCTTTTGCGCTCGCTTCCGGCATAATCTTCAACCTCTATTGACCTTTCCCGCTAACGATCACATCGCACCGAGAATGAGCGCGCCGACCTTTTCGCGCATCACCAGAACCGAACTGATCGCCTTCTCGATTTTGTCGGTCGGTCGTCCATGCGCGGAGGCTTGCTCCTGAAGCTGCGTCAGCGTGGCGTGAATGTTTTTGAACTTGTCTATACCTTCAGCGACGATGGCGACCTTCTCTTGCGTATCCCGTCCCTGCTGATGCGCGACATTCGTTGCATCAAACACGGAGGCCGCCTGGTCGGTCAGTTCCGTCGCTTTGCCGTTGATTGGGTTGCCGATGCGTGCGCAAACCCGGCTGACCTCAGATTGCTGATCGGGAGATGACCAGAGCACGTGTTTGAGAACGATCAGATCGTCTTCTTCAATCGAGCCACGCCCTTCAAGCAATGCGTGCGCCCGCAACACGCCGTGCGTCTTGCCCCAGCGCCGGTCGCTCAGGCGGATGCCTTTGCCGATGAGGTCGCGGCGCAGTTGGATAATCGCGTCAATGACCGATGACGGAAGCTGGATACTTGCAGCCGACTGCTGCAACGCGGCAAGTTCGATCTGGCTGATCGTTTGCGGCGGAGCAACTGCCTGATGATCCGCGAGCAGATGCTGGAGTCTGGTGAATCCGCCTTCGCTCACGTAATCCACTGTCAGCCGCATTAGGAAGCGGTCAAACAGCGCTTCAAGCTCCGCATCCTGCGGCAGTTCATTCGACGCGCCGAAAAGCGAGATCAGCGGAACCTGCATTGTCTGCCTTCCATTCTCGAACTCGCCCTCGTTCATCAATCGCAGCAGATTGTTGAGAATCGCGGAGGATGACTTGAAGATTTCGTCGAGAAAGGCGAGTTCCGCTTCGGGCAGTTTTCCTGTGGTGATGCGGCGGTAATCATTGGCCTTCAATCCGCTAATGGAGACCGGTCCGAAGAGTTCCTCCGGCGTGGTGAACTTCGTGAGCAGATAGACGAAGCACCGGAGGCCGTTGCCGGCTGCGTCGCCTACGCGGCGGGCAAGCTGCGTGATGAGTTGTGACTTCGCTGTCCCTGGCGGGCCAACTACCACCAGATTCTCTTTGCAGAGCAACGCGAGCAATGCTGTGCGCACAACTTCCTCGCGTTCAACAAGCAACGTGCAAAGCTGGGATTCAATTGCTCGCAGCTTGCCGAGCGATTCGTTTATGTTTGGTTGATCAGTCATAGCGAATTTCTCCAAACGAGCGAAGAGATTAGTTCCGCCGGCCTTCGGACAATACGTCTAGCGCTTTTGCCACGCGCACGGTCTCTACCAGAAAAAAGTTGGCCAGCACCTTTGGCCAGTGTTGTTCAAAGGTGCTTTGATCCTCTGGCGGATGAGCAGCAAAGTGTCTCCGCGCAGTCAATTTCCAGCGCCTAATGACTTCTCTGATTAATGCGACCATCTCAGCCGGGTCGGGAGGTTTTAGTGGTTCGGGCTTGTGGTTCATCGCCGTGTTCTCCTTAAATACACGACTCTGCTGCCCGCTCTTCTTTTATTGGTATTCAAGCCCAGTCAAAGCTCATCTGTGCGATCGTCGGCGATGGTGCTTTGGCGGTTGAACGCTTCCGCTTTTCGACCCGTTCGCGCTCGGCAAATAGTTGATCCCGGACTTTTGTAGTGTGCGGCTGAGTTTCTGCAGTGGCAGGGATTGCCTCAACGTTGACATCTGTCGTGGTTTGGATAGGCGTCTCGATCTGAGCTTCAAGTATTTGCGGTTCAGAGATAGAGTCAGGGGAAGCGGAGGAGATGACGCCTGAATCGTTGTTGGGAGACAAAATCGGTATTTCGTTTGTCGCCTGCGCGGCTGGCAGAAACGCATCCTCTGCCAGTTCGATCTGAGCAGGAGTATTGTCCATCGCCAGTCCTTCGATCTTCAGCGAAGCATTGAGCGCCTCCAGCCGCGTGCGCAGTTCCTGGTATCTGGCTGCGTGTTCCCATCCCTTCGCCAATTCCGCCTCAACCTTCGCGTGCTTGTCGGCCAGGCGCTGAAATGACTCTTCGGCTTCATCGCTCCGCTTTTCCAGATTCCGCAGGCGCGCATCCATACTTTGAATAATGCCCGCGTTGCTGTCCGTCAAATTGAAGACGTAACCGATGTGACTGTCTTTGAGTTTGAGGTAAAGCCTTACCTCTCCGAATAGATCAACGCCTATTCCGCCTGTGCCAGCAGATCTGTCGGCTGAGGCGTGAAGCTCAAAGCCGCAGTATTCACCGAGCATCAGCCTGATCGAGCCGGTGGCGGCGGCTCTGCGTTCAACAACGGCAGCAAGCTGGCGAATCTGATTTCCCGCCAGCTCGCGTTCGCTGTACCGGATCGAATCTTCCTCTGTAACACTTCTGCGCAGCGTGATAGAGAACGCCCGCTTGCCTGCGTCATCACTGACAGGCTGATGTTGGTCACGAACGGCGATTGCCCTTTCGTGCGCGCGCAGGTCGGCTTCCGCCTCTTTGATCCGATCCGGCAGACTGGTGAGATCATTCCGCAACCGGTTTCGCCCGGCGAGCCAGGTGGTGTAAAGCCGTTCGAGCCGTGTCAGCTCGGCTTCCAGCCCAACTTTTTCCAGCACAAGTGGATTGCCGCTGGCAATGGCTTTGATCTGCGAAGCGGTAAGCACGGCCTGATCCACATCCTCGGCAGTGCGCGCCGTCACCTCGCCTTTCATAATTTGTGCGATGAAGCGGGTCTTGTTCTCGAGAATTTGCCATGAGTACACATCGAACGAGCCTTCGGTTACATACTGGCAGATGTGAACTTCAGGATAGAGATTCCCCTGTCGCAGAATCCGGCCCTCGCGCTGCTCGATGTCCGCCGGTCGCCACGGCGCATCCAGATGATGCAGCGCATACAATCGCTCCTGTATGTTTGCCCCGACGCCGAGCTTCGCCGTTGAGGCAAGGACAATGCGAATCTCTCCGGCGTTGACCTTACGGCTCAGTTCAGCCTGCGCAACCGGTCCGTCGTAATCATGAACAAAGGCGATTTCGTTTTCCGGGATTCCCTGGGCGATGAGCTGGCGCTTGATCTCGTAATAAACCGAGAGCCGCGCTTCGCGCTCCTCTTTCGTTTCAATCACCGGGTCAAGCTGAACATCGGCATCTGCGATCTGTCTGCTGGCGGAAATGGACATGGCAATATTCCTCAATGTGACAGGAGGTGCCTACCGCTTCTTTGTTCTTGGTCGTGGATTTGAACTGGTGTGATGAGTCCGAGTGAAAAGCGTGGGTTCTGCCTCTCTCAACTTGGACTTAGGTGAGGGTGGATTGCTCGCATGATTAAGCCAGCAATGTTTCTTTTGCGCATTCATTGAAAATCAGTTCATAGCCCTTGCCCGATAATCCAGTATTAGAGCCGAACTTTTCAGCCAGAAAAGCTTCTGACTCTTTGACAGCGTGCGCGCTGAGTACGATAAAGCGCGTGACTTTAATGATCTGTTCATCGGTCATCTCAGGAAACTGGCGTTGCATACGCTGTGCCGTTTCCTGTGCCTGTGTGTTCATCTCTGCGGTGTCCATTGTGTTTTCTCCTTTGTAGATTGTTCTTTCATAGTTATTACATCGCACTGGTAATCGAGATTAATGCCTGCAGCTACAATATCTGGATCAGGCTGTCCCTTGAAGGATAAGTTGGCAGTGACTGGAAGCATGAGCTGGCAGTCCGGCCAACGAAGGATCAGCAACTTACAGTTTATCGCCGACCCCTTTCTGGAAGCATAAGAGGGCGGTAAGTACAAAACCGGAAGCATAAGCTGGCAGTAAGTCCCAAACGCCACGCTGCCGATCATCCCTTCACCCATAGACTCTCGCTGATCACTGCAAGCCTGTTTGTCTCAACCCGTTCCATCATCGCAAGCGACTGCAACCCGCTTCATTTCTCTCTCGGTATCCGGCTGTGGCTTCCCAACTCAAGGCACATCTTTTTGGAAGGAGTGTGCCTCGTGTTTGTGCAGGATCAATTTCTTCACTGGTGCCGGCGG
>CAZXHW010000314.1:0-8632 GCA_964639915.1 uncultured Heliomicrobium sp. | reverse complement strand
GGAAACCGTGCTGGAAGCTTTTCAAAAACAGTCCGGTTTGCGCGTGGTTGTGCCGATTGACGCCATCCGCAGCATCGGGTCGCCAGTCGTTTCCGGCAACTTCACGCCGGAACAGGCGCTCAAACAAATTCTTACGGGCACTGGCGTTACCTATCAATTTACGTCCAAAGAAACGCTCACGCTGGAAATCAGTGGCGTGGCAGCTTCGGTGGATGTTCTAGGACGTGTCGCGCCGCTTTCTTCACCAAAGTACACCGAGCCGCTGCGCGATGTGCCGCAAACGATTAGCATCATTCCCAAATCGGTTATTGAAGAACAAGGAGCAACGACACTGCGTGACGTGCTGCGCAATGTGCCTGGGCTGACTATTGTGGCAGGCGAAGGCGGCAATCCGGCAGGAGATAATCTGACGCTGCGCGGTTTCAGCGCCCGCAATGATGTGTTTGTGGATGGCGCGCGCGATCTGGGGCCGCAATCTCGCGATCCATTCAATTTAGAACAGGTCGAAGTCGTCAAGGGGCCTGCGTCATCATTCAACGGCAGAGGCTCAACAGGCGGCACGATCAATCTGGTCAGCAAAACTCCCGGACTTGATCCTTCCTTTGGCGGCACGGTCAATTTCGGCACGGACAAAACCCGGCGTGTCACGACGGACATCAATCTGCCGGTCAAACGTGTGGGATTGGGCGAACGTACCGCATTCCGACTGAATACAATGTGGCATGAGTCTGGCGTAGCCGGACGCGATGTCGTTGAAAACCAGCGTTGGGGCATTGCGCCATCGTTAGGTTTTGGCGTTGGCACAACTCAGCGGTTAACGTTGAGCTATTCAAAAACAAAGCAGGACAACATTTCGGATTACGGAATTCCCTGGGTTCCAGCAACAAACAATGTCCTGGTCGCCTATCGTGACAAACCTGCTCCGGTGCCGCGCGAAACTTTCTATGGATTTAAGAACCGCGATTCTGAAAAGCTGAATTCCGATCTAGCGACCGTGAAATTCGAGCGCGACTTTGACGACAACCTGACGCTGAGAAATCAATTCCGCTATGGCCGTTCAACACGCGATTCGATGGCCACGCCGCCGCGTTTTGCCAGCAACGATTCTACAGTAATCAATCGCGAAATGCGGTCCTGGATTACGGAAGATCAGATTTGGGACAATCAAACTGATTTGCGGGCTGGCTTTTTGACTGGAAAGGTCACGCATTCGCTGGTCACCGGCGCGGCAATCACGCGCGAAAGCAACATCCGCAAAACGCGTACAGCACCCAATTCGCCGACCACGCTGCTTAATCCGAATCCGAACGACACTTACACCGGCGTCATCACGCTCAGCCCCATTGTTGGTGATCTGACTGCAGATTCACAGGCGGTTTATGTGCTCGACACCGCGAAACTCAGCGAAAAGTTTGAGCTAAACGGAAGCCTGCGTTGGGACCGTTTTGACGCGGATGGCATCAGCACCACGAATACAGTGGTTAAACGTGTTGACACAATGGCCAGTTGGCGGGCGGGCGGCGTTTACAAACCAAAACCGCAAGGGAGCATCTACGCCGCTTACGGAACTTCGCTTAACCCATCTTTGGAAGGCTTGTCTTACAACACCGCCAACACTGCAATTGAGCCGGAAAAAACGTACACCGCTGAATTTGGCAGCAAATGGGATTTGTTCCAGGAGCGGTTGCACGTCAGCGGCGCGATCTTCCGCGTTGACAAAACCAATGCCCGTACGCCGGGCGTTCTGCCGGACGACCCGCCGCAAGTGCTGCAAGGCACGCAACGCGTGGACGGCATCGAGCTTGGCGCAAGCGGAGCGATCACTCGCAAATGGACAGTGCTTGCTGGATATTCACTGCTCGACAGCAAAGTGGTGAAATCCAACACGGCTGTAGAAGTCGGCAAGCGATTGCAGAACACGCCCAGAAATTCCTTCAACATTTGGACAACCTATCAGCTCTTCGGCAAGTTGACTCTAGGTGGCGGGCCGCGCTTTGTCGGCAAACGTTATGGCAACAATATCAACACGCGCTTTGTGGACAGTTACTGGACGCTGGAAGGAATGGCCTCCTATCCCATCAACAGTCACGTAGACCTGCGGCTGAATCTCTACAACCTGAATGACGCGTATTACTTCGACAGGATTGGCGGAGGTCACGTTGTGCCAGGTGCGTCGCGTGCAGCCAATTTGAGCCTGGGTTTCCGGTTCTAAATCTTTTCAGAGTAGGCGCTGTCTTTGATTTGAAAGTACAGCGCCTACCAAAGCTTGAACAAAAACATGCTGCTGCATATTCCTGATGTATTAACCGCCGAACAGGTTTCGCACTGTCGGAAAGCACTCGATAATGCCGAATGGGTGGACGGTCGCGCGACGGCTGGCCACCAATCGGCACGCGCAAAAAACAATCTGCAATTGCCAACGGACCATCCGGTAGCGGATGAACTCGGCAATTTGATTTTAGCGGCGCTGGAACAAAGCTCTTTGTTTATGGGGGCAGCCTTGCCATCGAAAGTCTTTCCGCCGCTTTTCAACTGTTACCAAGGTGGACAGTCATTCGGCGCGCACGTGGACAACGCCATTCGCCAGGTACCAGGCACGCCGCATCGAGTTCGCACAGACCTTTCGGCAACGCTTTTTCTGGCCGCGCCCGAAGAATACGAAGGCGGTGAACTCGTAGTGGAAGACACCTACGGAGTTCACAGCGTCAAACTGCCTGCGGGGCATTTGATTCTTTATCCGGCAACCAGCTTGCACCACGTGCGCCCCGTGACCAGCGGCGCGCGGATCGCGTCTTTCTTTTGGATTCAAAGTATGGTGCGCGACGACGGCGAACGCACTTTGTTATTTGACTTGGATATGGCGATTCAACGCATTGGTGGCGAAGCGCCAGACCACCCATCCGTCGTCGGACTTACCAGCGTGTATCACAACCTGCTGCGCCGCTGGGCGGAAGTTTGAAAACGGAAAAGGAGCATCATGTTTCGAATCTGTGCTTTGGCAATCTTCGTTGTTGTTGCCTCAGTAGGCTTCTCTTTCCGCTATAAGGCAGAGAAGGCAGGAGAACCGATTTCGTGGAACGAGGAAGGAGCAGCGGTGATGATTCTGCTTAGAGTGTTTGGCTTGGCGGGTTGGCTTTCAGTCATCACCTACTTGATCAATCCCGAATGGATGAGATGGTCGGAAACCCAGTTACCAAACGGGGCAAGATGGATTGGCGTTGCCACGGGCGTTATTTCAGTTCCCTTGATGTACTGGTTGTTCAAAAGCATTGGGAAGAACATCACCCAGACGGTGAAAACAAGGAAAGAGCATGAATTGGTAACCAGCGGACCATATCGCTGGGTGCGGCATCCCTTATACAGCGTTGGAACTTTACTGTTTCTGTCTTTCGCCTTAATGGCTTCGAACTGGTTTATCGGCTTGGTGACGTTGATAAGCTTGATGATGTTGATGATCAGGCTGCCGCGTGAAGAAGCGAATTTGATCGAACGATTCGGAGACGAATACAGAAATTACATGAAACGCACGGGACGATTGATCCCAAAGCTTCGAATCAATCATTGAGAAAATCAGACTGAAAATTACTTTTACATCGAACAACAATTCGGTGCATCTGGTTTTGTGTGGGAGCGAACGACAATGAAACTTTTTCGCAAAGTGCTCTTTTGGTGTCATCTGGCGGTCGGCGTAATCGGCGGCGTGGTGATTTTGATTATGTCTGTAACGGGCGTTCTGCTGACTTATGAAAAGCAGATTACTGCCTGGGCAGATACGCGCAATTATCAAGTTGAGCCGCCATCGGCTGGGGCGGCACGATTACCCGTAGAAGATTTGCTCACCAAAGTCCGTGAATCGCAGGCGGGAACCAATATCACAACCGTCACAATGCGCGCTGATGCATCCGAGCCTGTATCAATTGCGCTTGCGGCAGCCCCAGGAGCCGGGCCGGGTGCAGCGCGAACCATATTCGTCAATCCGTACACCGGCGATGTGCTGGGGGAAGGCGCAAAAGGAGTTCGCGAGTTTTTTCATGTTGTGACGGATTGGCATCGCTGGTTGGCTGCGGAAGGCGCAAATCGCACAACCGCGCGAGCCATTACCGGAGCCTGCAACCTTGGATTTCTATTCATCGTCATCAGCGGCATTTACCTGTGGTTTCCGCGAAAATGGACGAAGCCGCAATTCAAAAATATTTTGTGGTTCAAACGCGGCTTGCCGGGCAAAGCGCGCGATTTCAATTGGCACAACACAATCGGTTTCTGGTCGTTCCTTCCGCTGTTCGTCGTCGTGCTTTCGGCAACGGTGATTTCTTATCCGTGGGCCAGCAATCTGGTTTATAAAATTGTCGGCGAAGCGCCTCCTGCCCCCGCGCAACGCGCTCCCGCTCCCGGTGGCCCGCAGCAAGCCAATGCCGGTCAGCAACGTGTTGGCGAACGAAATAATGCGCCGGTTCCGCCAGTTAGTTTGGATGGATTGAATGGATTGTGGGCGCGTGCTGAACAGCAAACCTCCGGTTGGAAGAGTGTTAGCCTGCGGTTACCTGCAACTGCTGAAGCGCCCGCTGTTTTCACCATTGATCAAGGCACAGGGGGCGAACCACAGAAGCGTTCGACGTTAACACTGAATCGAGCCACAGGCGAAATTGTGAAGTGGGAGCCGTTTTCCAGCTTCACCAAAGGCCGTCAGCTTCGATCAATTCTACGCTTTGCGCATACAGGCGAAGTGCTGGGTATTACGGGACAAACTATCGCGGGATTGGTTTCGCTGGGCGGGTGCTTTTTGTTTTACACAGGGATTGCGCTTTCCTGGCGGCGATTGATGGCTTGGCGGGCAAGACGTTCAAACGTAGTGGCTCCGGCTTCAACGGCAGAACCAGAAAATGCCTGATCAGTAATCGCGAGATAAAGCTGTAGCGGTTGCCTGTTGTGGGCGGTGAGACGATACTTGCGTCTCACCGCCCACAACTATTTCCTGAGGAAGCCGCTATGAAAATTCGCCTGCTCATCGCTCTATGTTGCTCGCTTCTGCTTGTCGCAAATGCACAAGCGCAAACTTCTCAGCCTGCAAAAGACAACACAGTCGTTTGCCATACGCCGACAACAACCAAAGCTTCGGACAAACCGGCAACGCTGAAAGACGGTTACGGCAAAGTCCAAATGACCGTGACGACCAAGTCGGCAGAAGCTCAGGCGTTTTTCAATCAGGGTTTGGCGCTGCTGCATTCGTTCTGGTTTTACGAATCTGACCGTTCCTTTGAACGCGCCGCGCAACTTGATCCCGAATGCGCCATGGCGCAGTGGGGAATCGCGATGGCGGCAGTCAACGAAACTCGGCGAGACGCAGCGATCAAACGGGCAAAAGAACTTGCAAGCAAAGTCAGCGAGCGGGAGCGGCTTTACATTGAAGCCGTCGAAGCGCGCTACAAAGGCGAACGCACGACCATTCAAAACAATGGTTTCCTTGGTGCAAGCTCTTCTTACCAAAACGCGATGCGCAAAGTCGTGGCGTTTTATCCCGACGATTTGGAAGCGAAATTGTTTCTGGCTTTGGCGCTGATGTCCGGCTACGAACGCGACGGATCGCCGAAACCGGGCACTGTCGAATCCATCGCGCTATTGCAACTGGTGCTGGCAAAATCTCCGAATCATCTGGCCGGGCATCACTATATGATTCACGCGACTGAATCCGGCAAACGCGCGGTTGATGGCGTACCGGCTGCTGACATTTACGGCACGCTGGCACCAAAAGTCGGCCACGCGGTTCACATGCCCGGCCACACGTACGTTCACGTTGATCGCTGGGACGACGCAGCCAAAGCCTTTGAAGGTTCAGCCGAAGTTGATCGTGCTTACATTCGCGACAACAAAGAAGAAACCGATCACGCCGCTGGCCCATACGGCCACAACGTTCACTTTCTAGCGCTGGTTTACGGCTACCAAGGCCGTTACCGCGATGCGATTCGCGCCAGCCAGGAATTGCTGGACGCAACGAAAGCTCCCGGCGAAACAAAATCGCGCACCTCTCTGGAAGGCCGAATTTCCCTGTTGCGCACACTGGTTCGGTTTGAAAAATATGGCGAAATTTTGGACGGCAAATCTTTGCCCGACGAAAGTGTCTTCGAAGTTCTGAAAGCCTGGCGTTATTACGCGCAAACGGTCGCCACGCTCAGCAAAGGCGATGTTGCTGACGCAAAAACAACGCTTGAAACGCTGGAACGCGAAATCGCCTGGCTGAAAGAAAAATTCGGCAAGGCGAAAGATTTGCCACAAGCAGGTCGCCAACGCCAACAGCTTCGTGCATTGAATGTGGCTCCGCTGGAAATTCAGGCACGTTTGCTGGCTCGCGAAGGCAAAGCCGACGAAGCCATCGCCAAACTGAAAGAAGGGATCGAAGAAGAGATCAAGCTCGGTTATTCCGAACCACCGCTTTACCCTGTGCCGATGGAAGAAGTCGCCGGAAAAGTTTGTCTAGAATTGAAGCGGTGGAACGAAGCGGAAGAATTTTTCCGGGCGGCGCTGGAACGCGATCCCGGTAGCGGACGCGCCTATTTCGGTTTGATGCAAGCGCAACAAGCCTTGGGCAAAGATGCCGATGCCCGCGACAACTATGCCAAGTTCGTCAAAGCCTGGGCGAAAGCCGACCGCGATTTGCCTGAAATAAAACGCGCGAAGGAATTGGCTGGAAGTTTCAGCGCGTCAGGTGGAACAAAGTAATTTATGAAGTACAACGCTTTTAGACAGGATGAGCAGGATTTCTCAAGATTATGACTAACCCAAAAGCAATATCCTTTACGTCAATCCTGAAACCTCCTGAAAATCCTGTCTAAAAGCCATAGTTGATTTAGAACGAATCCCCGCCCTTATCTGCTTGCCGTTGCTCTTCCCTTTTTGCTTTTGACAGCTTTCTTTTTGCCATTCAACCCGACAACCGCTTTACCTGCGGAAGGCACCTTACCTGTAGAAGACTTGCCGTTTACAGAAACTTTCGTTTTTGCAGGCAGAGGCAGCAACGCTTCCTTGAAGACTTGCAGAACGTTGTCAACGAAGACGAACTCCATTTCGCGCTTGGGTTCTTCCGGAACGTCTTCCATGTCCTTTTTATTTTGCGCAGGCAGGATAATTTTTTTGATCTGAGCGCGATGCGCGGCCAGCACTTTTTCCTTCACGCCACCAATCGGCAACACGTTTCCGCGTAAGGTGATCTCTCCGGTCATGGCAACGTGTTTGTTGATCGGTCGTTTTGACAACGCCGACACCAAAGCCGTAGCCATAGTGATTCCGGCCGATGGGCCATCTTTCGGAATTGCGCCTTCCGGAATGTGAACGTGGATGTCGGTTTTGCCGAACAAGTCTTCATCTATGCCCAATTCCTTGGCGCGGGATTTGGCAAAGGAGTAAGCCGCGTGGGCCGATTCGCGCATCACCTCGCCAAGCTGGCCGGTCAATTGCAGAATGCCTTTTCCGCGCACTGTCAGAGCTTCAATGAAAAGAACATCTCCCCCAGTCGCCGTCACGGCCAAGCCGGTGGCAACACCAATCTGGTCGTGTTTCAACATCTCTTCAGGTTCGATCTTGGCCACGCCCAAAAATTCGTTCAGATTATCTGGAGTAACTTTGACCTGCTCTTTATCACCTTCGGCCACGCGGCGCGCGACCTTGCGGCAGATTTTCCCGACTTCACGTTCAAGCTGGCGCAAACCGGATTCGCGCGTGTATTTGACGATGATGTTGCGCAAAGCCTGGTTTGTGATGTCCAGATTTTCCGGCTTGATGCCGTTTTCTTCCATCTGTTTGGGCAGCAAATGGCGCAGGATAATTTGCAGCTTTTCTTCTTCGGTATAGCCCGCCAGCCGAATGGTTTCCATGCGGTCGCGCAACGCTGGCTGAATCGTTTCCAGAACGTTGGCGGTTGTCATAAACATCACGTTCGACAAATCGAATGGGACGTTCAGGTAATTGTCGCGGAAGCTGTTGTTCTGCTCAGGATCCAAAACTTCCAGCAATGCCGACGATGGGTCGCCGCGAAAATCCGAACTGACCTTGTCAATTTCATCCAGCATAATCAGCGGATTGCTGGTTCCGGCTGTCTGAACCGATTGAATGATTCGACCTGGCATTGCGCCGACGTAAGTCCGGCGATGTCCGCGGATTTCTGCTTCGTCATGAACGCCGCCCAAACTCAGCCGAATGAATTTGCGATTCAGCGCGCGAGCCACCGAACGCCCCAGCGAGGTTTTGCCGACGCCCGGAGGGCCGACCAAACAAAGAATCGAACCTTTCGGTTTTTCTTTGATCTTGCGCACGGCCAGCGCTTCAATGATTCGCTCTTTCACCTTTTCCAGCCCGTAATGGTCTTCATCCAGAATCTCCTGAGCTTTTTTCAAATCCAGGTTTTCTTTGGACGCTTTTGACCACGGCAGCGCGACCATAATGTCCAGCCAGTTGCGCAACGTTCCGGTTTCAGCCGCGTCGGGGTGCATTCGCTCCAGCTTTTTCAACTGGCGATCAACCTCTTCTTCGACGGATTTAGGCATTTTGCTTTTGCCCATTTTTTCACGGTATTGGGCAATGTCTTCAGCCAGTTCGTTGCCTTCGCCCAGTTCGCTTTGAATCGCTTTTAATTGCTGCCGCA
>CAZXHW010000313.1:0-8653 GCA_964639915.1 uncultured Heliomicrobium sp. | reverse complement strand
GTATTAGGCACGACAAACCGATTCACGACTCCGCGAGTGTCCGTGGTGTATTGATAGTCGCCGAAATAAAAAAGTTTGTTCTTGATGATCGGGCCGCCAATCGTAGCGCCGACCTGCCGGTAATGCGTTGGTGCGGTCGAGTGCGTAAAGTAATCTCCGGCCTGCAACCAGCCGTTATTGTTATTGCCGAAAAAGGACGCGCTCCCATGTACACTGTTCGTCCCCGATTTTAACGTTACGGAAGATACAGCGCCGCCCGCGCGTCCGAATTCAGCATCGAAGTTCGAGGTCGCGACACTGACGGTTTCAATCGCGTCTGCCGCTGGGATCAAAACCTGAAGCAGACCAGTCCGTTCATTGTTGTCCACACCTTCGATCATGAAGTTGTTTGACATGCGCGCCTGACCGTTGACCTTCGATTCCAGGCTGTCCTGCGAATTGAAAAACTGTGAGTGTGGTCGCGTTGGCCTGGTCGCGCCAGGCACCGTAACAAGCAAGCCCTGGAAGTTACGGTTGAAACCAAGCGGTAATTCAGAAACCTGTTTGCTTTCCAGCAAACGCCCCGTATCGGCCCGATCCGTTTGCAGAGCAGGCGCGGCATCCGCGGTCACGGTTACAGATTCGCTGACGTCTCCCACTGGCAAATCAAGGTCTACGCGCACCGTCGTGTTTACGTCAACGATGACATTTTCGCGGACGATTTTCTTGAAGCCTTTCTGCGCGGCTTCAAGTCGGTAAACACCGTCCTTGACGTTTGAAAAAACGTAATTGCCATCGGCGTTCGCTGTCGTCGTCGCGCTGATGTTGGTGCGCGTTTCAGTGATGGTAACGGTCGCTCCTGCCGCAGCAGCACCATTGGCATCATTAATAGTGCCAAGCAAAGACCCTTTGACGGCCTGTGCCTGGACAGCGGAAAACAAAGCTCCGAGCAAAAAGATCGGAGCCAATCTCTGCAAAATGCTTTTCATTATTTCTCCTGTATTTCGATGGATGAACGCGACCGCGGAAGGTGTTTCGCCGCGCATCAGATAAGACACCAGTTCTGGTTGTCGAGTAAGTATTGAATGAACGCTTGCCGTCTCCATTGCCAGAAAGACAACAACGCCATTTGTTATTAGAGCCAGACATATTTAACGCAATTTCAGTTTGTCTTTTCCAAACTGCGCAAATCGCGTTCGATGCTGGCGGCCAGTTGGTCCTGCCGCATCGTTATCGCGCCTTTCAGCGCCTGCCGCAAAAATTGAATTGCTTGCCGGTTGTCCCCTGTCCGCGCATACGTCGCGCCCAGCGCGTAGGTGAACATGGGCGTCTGTTCGTCTTCCGGCATCAACGTTTTCTGAAAATGTTCGATGGCTTCAGTCAGTTTGTCCTGATTGACCAGAATCCGCCCCAAATGAAAATGCGCCATCCGATGGCTGGGTTTGCTTTCAATAGCTTTCCGAAAATGGAGAGCCGCTTCGTCCAATCGGCCTTCGCGCTCGATCATCGCCGCGTAATTGTGATGCGCTTCGGCGCTGAACGGATCAAGCTGCAATGCCCGCTCGAACGCTTTTGCCGCGTCGCCGAACCGATCCTGCATCGTCAGCAACACACCAAAGTTGTAATGGCCGTCAGCCATATTCGGATTGATGGCGACGGCTGCGCGGTAATGTGTTTCCGCCTTGTCAAACTGTCGCGTGCGGGCGTACAGCGAAATCAAATTGATGTGCGCCTGCACCAATTGAGGATTGGCTTCGACAGCACGTTCGTGATCAGCGATGGCTTCCGGCAGTTTTCCAGCAGCTTCAAACATCACGCCGCGTTTCAGCAGTTCTGACGCGGCAGAATTCAGCTCTGCAATTGAGCTAAGCAATGGGTCGTTCAGTGGAGGCCGTGAGTCTTTGAACTGCTGCGACAGCGCCAAATGCTCCTGGGCTTTGGCCGTCTGTCCCAGATTTCTGAGCGCCAAACCGAGGGCGTAATGTGCTGCGCCGTATTCGGGAAACTGCTCAACGGCTTTTTTGAAATGCTCTGCGGCGGGGGCGTGATCGCTTGCAGCCGATTTGATTCTGCCCATCCCGTAACTGGCCTGGGCGAAGTTCTGCACTTTTTCGTAATACCTGCGCGCTTCGTCAGGTTGTCCGGCTGCCAACAGTGCATCTGCTAACCGCAACTGCGCAGGCATATATTCGGCTTTCAATCTTAACGCTTCTCCGAAAGTTCGCGCGGCTTCGGCGTATTTTCCTGCCGCTGCCTGGGAAACCGCCAGAAAATAAACCCAGCGAAATTCGTCAGGTGATAAACGCCGCGCACGTTCATAACAAACGGCGGCAGGTTCATATTGCTCGTACGTTTGCAGCACCATTCCCAATCGCCCGTTGGCTTCGGCGTCACTCGGCTTAGCCTGCGCTTCGGTGATGGCTTTGCGAATTTGTTCGCGGATTTCCACGCCGAAACTGTCAACGGCAATAGGTGGCAAATCAGGCAACGACTGGGCAAGCGCCGACAAACACAGCGCCGCCGCCAATACGAACGATTTACCTGTCAGCCGTAACCGAAGCATTTTTTTTCTAAAATTTAGGACATAGTCGCAATGGAGCGAGGAGAGCCGGAACCACAAAAAGCCCAGAAGGCGCAAAATGGCTCTGGATGATTTCTGTGTGTTTTGTGCTTTTTGTGGTGAAACAACAACTTGGCGTCACGCTGGAAATCTCTATTTGCTTTGCGGTAGCGCAAACGCGACGTATTTGCCGCCGGGTTCCCCGCCGCGTTTTCCGCCTCCGGCAGCGATCACGACAAACTGCCGCCCGCCAATTTCATACGTCGCAGGCGTAGCGTTTCCCGAAGCCGGCAACAACGATTCCCACAATAGCTTCCCTGTTTTCATGTCAAAGGCGCGAAACTTTTTGTCGTAATTCGACGCGCCAATGAAAACCAATCCGCTGGCCGTCAAAATCGGGCCGCCATAATTCCAACTTCCCGTGTCTTTGATGCCTTTGGCAGCAAGTTCAGGGTGTTCGCCCAGCGGAATCTGCCAGACGAGCTTGCCTTTGTTCAGATCAATCGCGTTCAGTGTACCCCAAGGCGGAGTAATCGCCGGATACCCGTCTTTATCGAAAAACCGCGTGTACCCTTCAATCGTGTATTTCAAATCAATCGCGGAGCCGCCTAGTCCGGCGGCGAGTTTGGTGTCTTCGCCGGTCAACAGCAGCTTCGTTACGGCGCGAATGCCTTTGTCACCCAACGCAGCAAACCCTGGCATACGCCCGATCCCATTACGAATGATCGTGTGCAAATCGTCCGCCTTGTACTTTTCTTCCAGGCCAGTCAATGCAGGAAACTGCGGCGGAGAGCCTTGCCAATCTTTGCCGTGGCAACTGGCGCAATCGCGTTGGAACAAGCTCCGGGCACTCTCCTGCGTTTTTGACTTCGGACGTTCGACCATTTTCAGAATGCATGGCACTTCGTTGGAATTGATGATGAAGAGTCCCGTTGCGGGATCAAAAGCTCCGCCGCCCCACCCCGGTCCCCCATCAAACCCAGGCAACACAATCGAACCTTGCAATCCCGGCGGATCGAACTGGCCAATGCTGCGCAGTTTGCGAAACCGTTCCAGTGCATCGCTGTGCGCTTCGGGCGTGCGGTTCGTCACCATCGCTTCGGTCATCATCTGCCGGCCAATTGGCGCAGGTAGCACAGGCAACGGTTGCGTGTCGGCGGGTTGTTCGCCTTCAAGCCCAGCGGTGGAAACTTTGCGATATTCAATTGGAAAAACAGGTTTTCCGGTTTCGCGCTCGAAGACAAAGATGTGACCGGATTTGGTCGTTTGCGCGACAGCGTCAATCGCTCGGCCATCTTTTTTGATCGTCACCAGCGCCGGAGCCATTGGCAAATCTCTGTCCCACATATCGTGGCGGATCGTTTGAAAATGCCATTTGCGTTGGCCGGTCGCAGCATCCAGGCACAGCAACGAATTGGAAAACAGATTGTCGCCTTGCCGATTGGCTCCGTAAAAATCGTAGGTCGCCGAACCCGTCGGAGCGAAAACCAAGCCGCGTTTTTCATCCAGCGCCAAACCACTCCAGGCGTTCGTGCCGCCGCTGTAATGCCAGGCATCTTTCGGCCAGGTGTCATAACCGAATTCGCCTGGATGCGGGATCGTATGGAAAACCCAGCGCATCTTGCCAGTGCGCAAATCGTAGGCGCGTATATGCCCGGGAGCGGCGGGCAGCGATTCGCTGACGATGCTGCCGACAATCAACAAATCTTTGTACACCACGCCCGGCGTCGTAATGCCTACCGTCAACTGGTTGGCATCCGGCCGACCAAGCCCTTCGCGCAAATCTACTTTTCCCGCATTGCCAAAGCCGTTCACCGGTTGACCGGTTTTCGCGTCCAGCGCGTACAGCCAGTTTCGGAACGCGAAATAAATGCGCGGCTGGCCTTCGCCCGCCCAGTAAGTCACGCCTCGATTTCGCTGCGCACCTTGCGGTCTGCGGCCTTCGTTTGCGTCGAAGCTCCAACGTTCTTTTCCAGTTGCTGCATCCAGCGCAAACACACGCAGTTTTGGCGAAGTGCCGTACAGCGTGTCACCGATAATGATCGGATTGCATTGCAGTTCTGAACCGTCAAAGGCGTCTCCGGTGTCATACGTCCATGCCACCTGAAGCTGTTTGACGTTGCTGCGATTGATTTGCCGGAGAGGTGAAAAATGCGTGTTTTCTGCATTGCCACCATAAACAGGCCATTCTTGCTGGTTGGCGGCGGCGTCGGTTTGTTGCGAGCGCAAAGCGTAAAGAACAGCGCAAACTGCCAAAACAAAGATGATCGCGAGTTTCCAAAGCTTCATTTGTTAACGATCCCTGCCGCTTAGCGGCATTTGAATAATCAGGCCGATGCCTTTATGTGGCGAAGGGGACAAGACATAACTACTTGCGTTGCCCTAATGATTTCAGATCGCGTTCCAAGCTGGCGGCCAACTGCGCCTGGTTCAGCGCTGACGCGCGCTTCAGGGCTTCGCGCAAAGCTTGAATGCCTCTGGTTTTGTCGCCTGCCCGGATATAAGTCGCGCCGAGCGCATACAGATTTCGCGGAGTTCCCTCGTTTTCCGGCGTCAACGACTTCTGAAACTGCTCAATCGCTTCGGCAAGCTTATCCTGATTGACCAGAATCCTGCCCAGATGAAAGTACGCTTCCACATAATCGGACTTATTTTCGATGGCTTTCCGAAAATGTCTGGCGGCTTCGTCCAGTTTGCCTTCGCTTTCTATGATTGCGCCGTAATTGTAATGCGCTTCGGCGTAGTAAGGATTTAGTTGGATCGAACGCTCGAAGGACTGCGCCGCTTCGCTGGGACGGTTTTGCCCAACCAACAACACGCCAAAGTTGTAATGAAGTTCAGAGATGTCAGGATTGATCTCTGCTGCCTTTCGGTATGCTTGCTGTCCCTTTTCAAACTGCCCCGCGCGGCCATACAGCGAAATCAAATTGACGTGCGCTTGCAATAACCCTGGATCAATCGTCAGCGCCTGTTCGTGCGCAGCGATGGATTCTGCCAGTTTGCCTTCCCGTTCCAGTATAGCGCCACGCTTCAGGTGGGTTACGGCTTCGGCGTTGGCGCTTATCTTCGCAGCATTTTCCTCAGGCTTTGTCGGATGCGGATGCGCGTGTTCTTTTTCCGCTTCGACTTTTTTCATTGGCGCAGTTTTGAAATCGAAGCGCAACAGTTCCGCCGCTGTTTTTCCGGTGTTTTCTCCGGCAACGCTTTTTCCAGCGGCGACCCAGTGCGTTTGCCCTGGCAGTAGCTCGATGTTTCTGGCTTGCCCCAGTTTGAACTGCGCAGTGGTCAGCACGACAAATAAAATCGGTTCCGTGGCATTGGCAACTTCCAGGCAATTTTTCCCAGCCGCGCAAACCAGTCGCGTGATGCGCACCTGTTCGTTTTCAAACTGAACTTTCTGAAAGTTTTCACCCGGCGCAACATCTTCGCGGAAGTATTTGCCGCGCAGCGTATTCTGGTCTTTTGCCGGTTCTGTTTTGAGTTCGACGCGAAGGAAATCGCTGGTTGTATCGCTCAGGTTTTCAACTTCGTGCGTTTCCTTGACGCCCTTGTACAGGCGAAAGCTGCCTGCTTTAACTGCCGCGCGCGTCACCGCGCCATAGGCCAGCCCAACATGCTTGAAGGTCACCGGACCGGCATCGTTCAGATAAACGTACGCAGTCCCGAAAGCCGTATGGTCGTGCTCAGGAATTTTGATGTGCGGCGCGTAATGGACGCGCTGCACTTTGACGTATTCGTTTTCGAATTCGGTTTTGTAAGCATTGGGCGCGACTTTCGTCGGGTCTTGCGCCAACACCGCGCTGGCCATCAAAACGACGATGGTAAGTTGCAAGATTAAAAGTTTCATCCTTCCTCACCTGTAAAGCGTAGCGCAGGTTTTCCAACCTGCGTCTGACTTGCAAAAAAGACGTATCTGAATCACCAAAGGACTCAAATGCGATGCCGCGCAGGTTGGAAAACCTGCGCTACAAGTACCGATAAAAATGAGGGGACTGCATCATCTGCAATCCCCTCGATTGTTTCAAACATCCGCTAGTTTTAGAAGCTCAGACGGAGACCGAAACGGAATACGCGTTCGTCAATGCCTTCACGGCCATAAGCGCGCGTGCCTGTGACTTCCATATAACCATTCAAACGCGGTCTGCCATTGGCATCCAGCAGGATGTTTCCAGCAGCGTCACGCGAAGGACTGGACACATTGTTGCCGGGAGCAGCGAAATGCGGCGTATTCGTCGCATTGAACGCTTCCGCGCGGAATTGGAGCTTGATGCCTTCCGTGATGTTGAATTCACGGAACAGTCCAAGATCCAGGTTTGATGTGCCAGGGCTGGTCAACGTATTGAAGCCAACAGTTCCAAATCGCGCTGTGGTCACGGGTGCAAACGCGGTTGGATCGTAGTACGGGGTGCCGGCGCCAATGCCGCCCAGCTTCTGGACATCGGCTTTGACCTGATCGGCGCGTTGTGTGCTACCCGGTGCGTTCAATGAGGTGCCGCTTGCTGTGATGCTGAACGGATATCCTGTGAAAGCACCATAGAGCCAGCTCAATTGCCAGCCGCCGGTCAAGGCCGAAGCAACAGCGTTTCCGCCCAACCAGCGTTTGCCCTTGCCGAATGGCAATTCCCAAGCGCCGGAAAATTGGAAGTTATGCGGAATGTTGATGCCCAGCACCCCACGGTTCAGATAGATGTAATTTGGCTCATGAATCGACAGCGCACCGTCATTATCTCCACCAAGGCCTGCCATGCCGATTGCCTTGCTCCAGGTGTAAGAGGCTTGCAATTGCAAACCGCCGGAGAAACGTCGTTTCAAATTGGTCTGCAAGGAATCGTAATGTGAATTGAAGAGTCCGTTTTGCAGGTTGGTTGAAGCAACGCGTCCGAATTTTTGATTGAGCGGCTGACTGGCGGTTCCGCCGCCAACCAAGCCCGCGTTCAGGTTGATTTGTCCTGACTGGCCCACCGTGCGGGTTGCGATGTAACCGGCGGAAGCCGCGAAGCCCCAACCGATATTTTTTTCTAGCACCAAGTTCCACGATTGAATGTACGGACGTCTGAAGCTATCGCCCAAGGTCAATACGTTCACACCGCTCGGAACAGCAACTCTTCCATTCGTGACGGCAACCAAAGGCGTGGCCGGGATACCGTCTTTCAACAAGCCCGCAGGAGCCGCAGAGTTGGGAGCCACGATGTTGAAGGCCAACAACATTGGATAGTTGGTGCGGAAAGTGCGGGCCAAGCTGATCGGGTCATACGTCAAGCCGTAACCGGTGCGCAGCACGGTCGAATCATTGATACGCCAGGCAATTCCCAAGCGAGGCGAAAACAGTTTTTTGCTCATTTTCACGCCGCAGTCTTTCGGCACGTTACCAAGGCCGCAAACCAGCATCGTGTTGGTGGCAAAATCATACCGTTCAATGCCGCGATCTTCGCGTTGCGGCATCGGGTAATACTCGTACCGCGTGCCGATGCTCAGAGTCAATTTCTGATTGAACTGCCAGGCATCACGCACATAAAAGCTGTATGCCCTGGATTTGTAGATAATGGGAGGTTCCACCAGATAAGTGCGTCCCGCGCTGGTGTGATATCCCAACAAGAACGTACCCATCGCGTTGAACATGTTGTTTTGGGCAAACGTCGAGCAAGCCGTTCCGGCGGAGTTGGCCGCAGTACACAATTGGGTTGGACCTTGTCCAAATACGAAGCCGCCTTGCCCCGGTTCAGCAGTGCCGCCGCCGTTCCATTCCGCCTGGACGTGATTGAGCGTTTGCCGCGCGATGTCCATGCCCCAGCGGATGTTGTGGTTACGTTTCGTCCAGTTAAAGTTGGTGACATACACCCACTGCGGATCATTGCGCGTGTAAGGCATGAACGCATCCTGGACGCCCAAATTGGCAAAGCCTGAAATGGCAAAACGCGGCCAGCCGTATTCAAAATCGCGGGAACCATTGGTGCCTGGAATTTTCAGCACATCCAGACCGATCTTTTGATCCAGAAAGCCCTGTTCAGAACTCGTTCCCTGTTTGGTGTATCCAACATTGGCGTCAATGATGAAGTTGGTGTTAACCGTGTAAACACCAGCGACCGTCATGCCATAGGTTTCACCGGAACCGAC
>CAZXHW010000312.1:0-8657 GCA_964639915.1 uncultured Heliomicrobium sp. | reverse complement strand
GCGCAAGGAAGAAATCCTCGAAACTCCGGACGGGCTGATTTCCGTAGGCGGCGGCAAATTAACGACTTACCGTTTGATGGCGGAGAAGGGAATTGACCTTGCCCTAAAGCGGCTGGGCAAATCTGATGGGGAAAATAAAACGATTGAAATTCCCATCAGTGGCGGTCAAATGAGCCGTCTTGATCTGGAACAAACCGCCCGGCAAATTGCCAACCATTTCAATCTGCCAATTGAAACTACCAAGCATCTGGTATTTAGCTACGGCTCGAATTTTGACGCGCTGGTGCGCTTGATGCTGGCTGACGAACAACTGCGCGAACGGCTGACCGACGGATTGCCTTTCGTCAAAGCCGAGGTGGTTTATGCTGCCCGGCATGAAATGGCTGTTTGTTTGACGGACGTGCTGACCCGTCGAATGCGCCTGGCAATGCTGGCTGGCGAAGCGTCGCTGGAATGCGCGCCGGTTGCCGCAGAGTTGATGGCGAAAGAATTGGGGTGGGATGAGGCAGAAATAGAGCGGCAGCTTGATCTTTTCACAACGGAGTTTCGCCGGGAATACGCAGCCAAAGAATGACTGGTTGTCACGGTTTCGCCAGTTTGTAAGATTGCAAAACTGACGCGCTGTTAACCATCTATTGCCATCAATATTCATGAAAAGAACAATTTCTGAAGATGTCAGGCGCAAGCTAAGAGAAGCTGCGACAGGAAAATGGGCGAAAGCCAGTGCTAAAAGTGCTTATGAAGCGGAATCTTCCGTTCCCGCTGTGGTCGCGGCGCTGGATGTGGCGAGTTTGAAGCGTCGAGCCGGTTCTGGCGTCACAGTGCGCGGGCTTGCCTACTTTGTGGATAAGCGCCGGTTCAAGGTGAAAGAAGAAACTGCCGATTCGATTGAAGTAGGTGTGCGGGGTTCTGAAAATTACACAGTATTTTTTGATCTTGAACCGGATGGCGATGTCTTCACGTCCTGTGACTGTCCTTATTCGGATTACGAAGACGAGATTATCTGCAAGCACAAAATTGCCGCCGCGCTTTACCTGAAAGACCTGTATTCCAAAAGGCCCGCAAAGAGAACTGCAACTCAATCAAATCCCTCCTTGGAAAGTCAGCCAGCAACTGAGTTGGAAGATTTGCGTTGGCGAGAGAATTTAGCCGGACTGTTGCGCCGCGATTTGGTTCCCGCCAAATCGCAAGCGATCCCGGCAATACTTTTCTTCTCGTTCATTCGCCGGAATCACCGGTACGTCGTTCAACCGGGTATTGTGGTGACCCATGGCATCCCGTACGAACTGTATAAGGATAGAAATGCTTTGCGGGAACACCTGCTCGATAATCGGGAACCACTGCGCCTGCAAACGTACCCGCTTTCGTCTCATCACCTGGATTCATATCAATTTGTAAATGCCGAACCTTCCCAGCAAATGTTGGTGTATCAGACGGAATCTGCATTGCAGACAAGCTATTACAATTACAACTATAGCTACGGGTACAACACAGAAACGCGCGCCTGGACCGGGCTGAGCGACGCGCTGACATTTCTAGGCAACGAACAGCAATTGATCAAACAGCCTCTGGACGTATTGCCTGGAAAGGCCCAAATCGAATTGGAGTTGCAGCGGCAGGAAGACGGAATTCATCTGACGCCGATGCTGGTATTACAGGATCGCGCAATCAGTTTGAAGGCAAACGGGCTGGAAGTTTTCAATCAATCACCTCTATGGTTGCGCGAAGGGCAGCAGATTTTTCAGGCCGGAATCGAGCAGAACAAATTCAATCTGTTGCGACAGCAGAAAGACGTGGTTATTCCAGCCGAAGCTGTAGACGAGTTTTTCCAGCGCAATTTTGCGGAAGTGACCACGGCTTACGAATTGCGCGGCGAAACCATGCTGGGCGAAACGCTGGCTGATATTCAACCCGTTCCCAGGCTTTATCTGATCGAACACGCGAATGACGATGGAACGCACGAACTGCGCGCGCGAACGCGTTTCGCCTATAACGGGTTGGACTGTATTGCAGCCAAAAAAGCGCCGCCCTTCAGCTATGCGCGCGATGTTGAAAACGACAAGGTGGTCAAAATTCATCGCCAGACCGAGTTTGAAAACAATTGGTGGCAGCGATTTGGCAAAGACGAATTCGGGATGAAATGCGGGAATGTGCGCGAGGGCACGACGCAGGATGTTTTTCTGCTACGGAAAAAGGTTCACCCGTTCGACTTTTTGAAAAACATGGTGCCGAAACTGGCCGAAGCAGGCGTTGAAATCTTCGGCGAAGCTGAACTGACGCTGGCCAAAATCAATCGCGCGCGTCCGACAATTTCGTTCAACATCACTTCCGGCATTGACTGGTTCGACGTTCAGGCGGTGATCAATTTCGGCGATCTGGAAGTTTCGCTGGCCGAAATCCGCAAGTCGCTTCGCAAGAAAGAACGCTTCATCAAGCTGGCGGATGGTTCCATCGGCGAAATTCCCGAAGAGTGGCTGGAAAAATACAAGCACCTGTTTGGCCTGAGCGAAGCCAAAGAAGACGGCCTGCGTGTGGCTCGTCATCACGTGACGATGTTGGATCAATTGCTGAACGACAGCGAACAGGTGACGACCGACAAAGGGTTTGGAAAGGCGCGCGAATGGCTGAAAAACTTTCAAGGCATAGAAGCCAAATCGCTACCCGAAAACTTCCACGGCGAATTGCGGCCTTATCAAAAAGCCGGTTTCGATTGGCTGCACTTCCTGCGCGAATCGCGATTTGGCGGCTGTCTGGCGGACGACATGGGAACCGGCAAAACCATTCAGACGCTATGTTTTCTGCAATCGGTCAAGGAAGCTTATGAAACGCGTAATCAGCGCAAGCGCAAAAAAGAACCACGCGCCGCGCACTTGCTGGTTGTTCCGCGTTCGCTGGTCACGAATTGGATGCGCGAAGCTGAGAAGTTCGCTCCGGGCTTGCGGATTCTGGATTTCGCTCACGCAGAACGCGCGGCAGACATCCGCGAATTCGACAATTACGACGTTGTGCTGACGACTTACGGCATTCTGTTGCGCGAAATCGAACGGCTGATTGAATATGAATTCGACACGGCAATTTTGGACGAAGCGCAGGCCATCAAAAATCCGGTTTCGGAATCGGCCAAGGCCGCGCGGCTGATCAAATCCAAATATAAATTGACGCTGACCGGAACGCCGGTAGAAAACAACACGCTGGAACTGTGGTCGCAATTCGCCTTTCTGAATCCGGGGTTGCTCGGTTCGGCGGACTATTTCCGTCAGGATTTCGCCGGTCCTATTGAACGTGAGCAAAATGAACAGGCAACCACCACGTTGCGGCGGCTGGTGTACCCGTTCATTTTGCGAAGAACAAAAGATCAAGTCGCTCTGGATTTGCCGCCGCGCAGCGAAAAGATTCTGTGGAACGAAATGGAACCGGCGCAGCGCAAGGTGTACAACGAAACGCGCGACGAATACCGCGCCAAAATCCTGAAGCTGATTGAAGACAAGGGCGTTAAAGACGCGCGGTTTCGCATTCTGGAAGGCCTGTTGCGGCTGCGCCAAATCTGCAACCATCCGAAATTGATGCAGCCGGGTTACAAGGGGAAATCAGCCAAGCTGGATACGTTACTGGAAACCGTGGAAACGCTTCGCGCTGAAGGGCACAAGGCGTTGATCTTTTCGCAGTTTGTGCAGATGTTGAAACTGATTGAAGCCCAACTGAAGAAAGCGAAAATTCCCTACAGCTATCTGGACGGTTCCACCATCAACCGGCAGGCTCGCGTAGATGAGTTCCAGTCAAACGACAACATTCCGATCTTTCTGATCAGTTTGAAGGCGGGCGGTGTAGGGTTGAATTTGACGGCGGCGGATTACGTCATTCACGTAGACCCGTGGTGGAACCCGGCAGTTGAAATGCAAGCCAGCGACCGCGCACATCGCATTGGGCAGAACAAGCCGGTGTTTGTTTACAAGCTGATGATGCGCGATTCGGTCGAAGAAAAAATCCTGCAATTGCAGGAACGGAAACGGAATCTGGTCAAGCAACTCATCGCCAACGAAGCGGGCTTTTTCAAATCCTTGACGGCTGAGGATATTGCAGCGTTGTTTTCCTGAAACAGTTTACTTCCGCTCTTTTGCAAGTTGTTCGTTGTAGCTCTTTTCGTAGTCCGCGATGTAATTGCGAAAGCCTTCCGGGTCAACGAACGGATTTGTTTTGGCGTCATCAGCCATACGTTTGACCTTTGCTTCCATATCGAAAAACGGCGCATGCGGTCCCAAAAAAACGTCGCAGTGTAATGATTTCAATGTCTGAAATGATTTGGCGTAAGCTTCAGCAACGCCCGGCCAAGTCGGGTTATTGACCATCTTGACGCCGGGGTTGATGGACATGCTGGCCGCAAAAACGACGTCATACTTCTTGCCGTTTTCTTCCACTGTCGTCGTCCAGGTTGTATTGCCTTCTGTGTGACCTGGCGTTAAATGAGCCGTCAGCGCCAGACCACCCAGCCGAACAACTTCTCCGTCTTTGATGATCCTGTCCACCTTGACCGGTTTGTAATTGCCCAGCGGATGGAAGCCCTTGGCTCCGCCGCTTTCCAGTGTCAGCGCGTCCGGCGCCGTGGCGTAGACCTGAGCGCCAGTCGCCGTTTTCATGTCGGCATGCCCTGCGACGTGATCGAAGTGCGCGTGGCTGGAAAGAATGATGCGGATGTATTTCAGCTTGTGGCCCAGGGCTTCGATGTTGGCGCGGACAATCGGTGATGATTCCTGCATCGCCGTATCAATCAGGATATGTCCGCCGGGCGAAGTGATCAGGTAACAAGCCAGGTTGTTTGTGCCGACGTAATAAATGTTGCCAATGATGCGAAACGGTTTGAATGGTTTGTTCCAATCGTCGAACTGCGAGGTTTGGCCTGACAACGTTTTCGCTTCCGATAGCAGTAGTTCGGACGGCAGTGAAAGGATGCAAACGCGAAGCACAAGAGCGAAGAGCAGAAACTGTTTCCATTTCATAGGGGCTCCTTTACGGTACGGCAGCCAGGACTGCGCGGTCGTACGTTGAAGTGAACTTCGTGAACTCTGATGATGAACGACTGTTGGGCTAACGATACTCCGCTGCCCGTGCAATCTCAAAAGTTTTGGGCCTTAAGTTCAGAGAAAAACTCAGGCAAAGTTGCCTGCCAGAAACGCATTGGCGGCAAGCCAAGTTTTTCTGACATCAAACAGCGCATCGGCGTATTGCGCGGACGCAACGCCAATCGGTTTGCCGTTGCGTCCGAAATGCCTTCAATCAAGGCCGCGTTGTCCAGATTCAAATGACGCGCAAGTTCCATCGCAAACTCGTAATGTGAACAGAAGCCGTCATTCACAACCTGATAAGTTCCATGCTGACGGTGAGCGAGGATTTCATTGATTCTGGAAACCAGATCGGAAACATACGTCACGCTGGCCCACAAATCATTGAGGCTTGTACAGGCCGGCTCGCCGCCAGGGCGCGGACAGCCTGGCTGAAAAAGTTTTCCTTACTCGCGCCAAACACCCACGAAGTCCGCACTACATAACTTTTCGGCGCAGCGGCAAGCACCGCTTGTTCACCTGCCAATTTGGTTTCGCCATAAATGTTGATTGGCAACGCTTCGTCGTCAATCGTGTAAAACGCCCCCAGTTCGCGGTGGCCGTCAAACACGTAATTTGTGCTCAAGTGCATGATTTCGGCATCAAGCTCCGCAACGGCTTCAGCCAGAAACTTCGGTCCTGTGACGTTGACGGCTTCGGCTTTTGCGGGATCGGCTTCGCACACGTCAACGCCGAGCACTGCGCAATTGATGACCAGGTCGGGTTGCGATTCTTGGATGTAGTGATTGACGGCTTCGCGGTTGGTGATGTCCAGCGCCGAATGCGTCAGCGCAATCACCTGATGGTCAGCGGCGAAAACGCAGGCGAGTTCTTTTCCAACAAACCCGCCCGCACCGGTAATGATCAGTTTCATGATTGTGGGTGAATAGTTTCGCTGCGTTCCAGCATTTCGATGAACTGCTGAATGCGTTTGGCGCGCGTTTCGGCTTTTTTGGCGGTTTGAATGCGAAACAGAATCGCATAGCGGTTGACGCTTTTCAGTGTGGCAAAGAATTCTTTTGCCTTTGGATGGGCGTCAAGCTCCACCTGAAAATCGTTTGGTACAGTGGCTTTGCTCTGCGAATCGTAAGCGGCGTCCCATCGGCCATCCTCTTTGGCTTTTTCGATGGCTTGCAATCCGGCGGGCTTCATCCTTGCGGCAGCGATTAACGCGTCAGCCTTTTCGCGATTGATCTTCGACCAAATGCTTTTCGGTCTGCGTGGCGTAAATTTTTGCAGGCTTGAATCCGCGTCGTAGCTTTTCTTCTGGCCATCAATCCAGCCATAACATAGCGCCACATCCAGAGCTTCGGCGTAATTGACAGATGTCAGCGCCGAAGCCTTTTTCGCCAGTCGTACCCAAACGCCGGAGGACGTCGCGTGATTTTTATCCAGCCATTTTGCCCAGTCTTTCTGGCTGACAAACAGCATTATCGGCTGGTCTGTTAATTTATTGGTTGAAGCTTTCATCAATTCTTTGCTGGCGTTTATTTGCTCGGCGCTGGAGCAGCAGGAAGCATATTGCGGATGGCGGTGATGCGCCATTCTTTGCCGCTGCGTTTCAGGATAATGGTGGTCCACATGCTGCGGGATGTGCCTCCGGCCAGCCCCGTTAGTTCGTAGCGTCCATCAGCGATGGCAACATCCGCTGTAACGAAGCGCACAGATTCCACTGTGATCGTGCGTTTGCCGCCGGTGCTGCTGGAACTGGCCATCGTGCCCTTCACCACCGCCTCGCGGCCTTTGCGCCATTCGCCTGACGAAACCAGTTGATCGGCGTCTTCGGTAAACAACGGCTCGACGGCTTTGGGGTCAATGCGTTCACGAGCGTCCACGTATTTGCTGACGACTGCGCGAACAGCGGCTTCATCGTTCCCACCAGTTTTCGCTTGATCGAACCACGGCGCAGCTAGTGCAACCAAAACCAAGATCGCAAATTGAAAGTGCATAAGACCTCCCAAAGTCAGTTAATTGCTCAGCCTGTAAAGATGGGTTTGGCTGCGGATAAAAATCGAACCACTGGACACAGCCATCGAAGCCAAAGTCTGCCCTTCAAGCTGATTTTGCGCCAACGCCTTGAACTCTTTGCCGGGTGCGATCACGACGGATTGGCCTTCTTCGCTGAGAAAATAAATTCGTCCGTCAGCATAAAGCGGGGAAGCGGAGTAATTGCCGTTTAACCGAGTTTGCCAATGCTGAGTTCCGGTCTTGGCGTCCAGACAAGTGGCAATGCCATTGTCGCTGACCATATAAAGCTCTTCGCCGACGAGCAGCGGAGACGGCGTCAACGAAACACCGCGTTTCAGCGACCACGCGACGCCGGATTTTGTGACGTCACCTTTGCCATCCACGCGAACCGCCAGCAACGCGGGCTGCATGAATCCTGTGCAAAGATAAACCAGTCCGTTGCCGTAAACCGGACGCGGCACGTTTGAAAATCCGTCGCCGTAACTCACATTCCAAAGCTCTTTCCCAGTGCTGGGTTCGTAAGCAAAGGTGCGGAAGGCTCCGATGCTGATGAGCTGATCTCCGGCAGGCAGCTTGACGACCAGCGGAGTCGTGTAAGCCTGTCCGCCTGTTCGGTATTTGCGCCAGCGCGGCTTTCCAGTCAATTTGTCCAGAGCGACGACGTATTGCATTTCCTGGCCATCGCAATTGATGACGAGTAAGTTGTCGTAAATTACTGGCGAACCGCCCGCTCCGTGTTGGCCGTTGTCGTAATCGAGTTTTGTCTTCCAGACGATTTCGCCGGTTTGCGTAATGCAGGCAGTTCCGTTGGCACCAAAATGCAAATAGATTTTGTCTCCTTCCAGCACCGGCGTCGGCGAAGCCAGAGAGTTTTTGGCATGAAGCGGCCCGGAAGATTTCAGCCGGAAGAGTTCTATGTTTTGCAGCACCGCGCCGGTTTTCAGATCAACACATACGGTACGCAGCGATTTGCCTTCTTCCATCGCCGTCGTCACCCAGATGCGGTCGCCCAGAATCGCAGGTGAAGACCAGCCCTTGCCGGGAATTGCAGTTTTCCATTTGACGTTTTTGGTCTCATTCCACGTCAGTGGCAAGCCACGTTCGCTGGAATGCCCTTGCCCGGAAGGGCCGCGAAACTCAGGCCAGTCTTGAAACCAGAACAATAGTGAAAAAAGGAGAAGAGTTTTCATATCCAAAAACTTCGAGACAGGATAAACAGGATTTTTCAGGATTGACGAACCAAGAAACAAGGTTTGTGGTGTCCTTGTCAACTCTCGCCATTTGAAATCCTGATAAGAATCCTGCCGATCCTGTCTCAATGAATTACCACAGTGCAGTCGTCGTTCGACTAGCGTTGTTCGCGCCGCTTGCCACTAGAGGATGCAGGCGCAACGGGCATTTGCTCTTTGCGCTGGCCCCAGGTTGGCGGTGGAGGTTCGGTGGTCATGCGGTTAACCGGTTTTTCTTTCAGCATTCGCAACGCTTCCTGCACGGCGCGTTCGAGTTGCGGATCGTGGCCGGCGATGACGTCTTTCGGCCAGTTTTCGACGTCAATGTCAGGCGCGGTGCCTTCGTTTTCGACGGCCCATTTGC
>CAZXHW010000311.1:0-8666 GCA_964639915.1 uncultured Heliomicrobium sp. | reverse complement strand
TAAGGGACCAGTAGCCCTTAGTTCAGCCAATTGGTTATTGATTGACCGGATGAAAAGCGTAAGGCAGAGAATGCTGAAGAAAATCCTTTACTTCTTGTGGCCCGCGAATATGGCCTTTCGCTCAACATCGGACTTTATTAGTTTGGCATTGCAAGGATTGCTGAATCAGTGCGGGTGAAAATTACGGCATCCTTCGGCAGTTCGCAAGAAAAATTCCACAAAAGCAGGCCCTTGACATTATCTTTGCCAAGCCTGAAGCGACTGCTGAGAAACCGAAAATTGAAAGGCCACAGCGTTTCGGCCAAACTTTGTTTGACTGGTTTGACCAATGCGCATAGAGTGCAATCAGCCGTAATCACGGCACCATCCGCTCAACATCAACTAACTTCCGGAGGCTTACGATGAAACCGCTTAGGCTCGCTGCACTCATTTTGTCATGTCTGGTGATCACCTTGATTGTGGGACATTCGCTGGTAGGAACCATTGCCAAAATGCGGGCCGCCGCCGCAATGGCTGACAGCGCAAACAAATTTCTGGCTTCGCTCAACGCCGAGCAGAAAGCCAAAGCCCAGTTTGGATTCGACAGCGACAAACGAACAGAGTGGTTTTTCGTTCCGCGCAATGAACGCAAAGGGCTTCCGCTAAAAGAAATGAACGAAGCTCAGCGAAAGCTGGCAATGGATTTTTTGCGAACGGGTTTGAGCGCCGCTGGCTATCAAAAAGCCACTTCGATTATTAGCCTGGAAAACGTCCTGCGCGAAATCGAAGGACCGAAACGCACCTGGCCCCGTGACCCTGAGCTGTATCACGTTGGAATTTACGGTACTCCGGGCGCGCGTGATCGTTGGGCATGGAGCTTTGAAGGCCATCACATGTCGCTGAACTTCACAGTCGTCAAAGGCGAATTGATTGCAAACTCACCGGCATTTTTCGGCACAAACCCGGCGGAAGTTCGCGTAGGCGAGCGCAAAGGTTTGCGCGTTTTGGCAGGCGAAGAAGACAAAGGCCGAGCGTTGGTTCAATCGCTTGATGATAAGCAAAAAGCGGTCGCTATTTACGATCAAAAAGCTCCAGGGGACATTCTCACGCTTAACAAAATAAAGATTGATCCGCTGAAACCGGATGGCATTGCTTTCAGCCAACTTAATAAACAACAAAAGGAATTGTTCAATCAATTGCTGGACGTGTATCTGGCAAGAATGCTGGACGACGTGGCCGCAGAGCGTCGAGCGAAGTTGAAGGGCGCCGGAATGGACAAGATTTACTTCGCCTGGGCTGGTGGCTTAAATAAAGGTGATCTGCATTATTACCGCTTGCAAGGTCCCACGTTCCTGGTGGAATACGACAACACCCAAAACGACGGCAACCACATCCACTCCGTTTGGCGAGACTTCAACGGAGATTTCGGCGCAGATTTGTTGCGCGAGCATTACAAATCTTCGCCACACGATGCGCCCAAGTCTGGCAAGTAATTCATCTCTAAACAAATCCGGAGGCGAGGTATTCTCGCCTCCGGATTCACCATCGCAACTATAGTCAGCCATTCCCTTCTCTACTATTTCCTCAAGGACTAACCTTCTTTTTAAGCTGCTTCAATTCCTGCTCGCGTTCCAGAAAACTCCAGCCTTTGGTAATCCAGGGAGCGGCGGGTTCGTCTTTTAGATAATGTCCGAACCATTCGTGGATGCGGCGCTGGTAATCAACTTGGTTCGCTTTCTTCCGCAAGCCGTGATCTTCGCCACCGTACACCAGCATCACGACGTCTTTCTTTGCGCGCCGAGCGATGTTGTACAACTCCACCGCTTGATGCCAGAAAACAGTCCCGTCGTTATCGCCAGTTTCCAGCAGCAATGGTGTCTTCATGTTTTGCACGTTATAGACCGCCGAATTGCGGATATACGCTTGCAGGTCTTCGTACACCGGAACTTCCATTCGTTGCTGGCCGGTTTCAATGTGATCAGTTTCAGCAATGCCTGAACTGAAGTGGTGGCTGCCGTAATTGCTGACCAGATTTGTGATTGCCGCGCCAGCGACTGCGGCGGCAAACACCTCGCTGTGCGTGGCCAGGTAGCTGGCATCAAAACCGCCCCACGAATGTCCAACGACTCCGACTTTGCGCGCATCAACCAGCCCCATTTCCACGACTTTGTTGACGGCGGGCGTCACACAAGCAATGACGGAGCGCCCAGGTTCACGTGGCTGGAACGTGATGTCTGGCTGAAACAAAAAATACCCTTGTTGCGTGAAAACAGCGGTGTTGTAGTAATCGCGATCAGACGGGGCGCTGTAACGATGCAGCCCGTCTGAAAGCCGCTCGTACAGGTAAACCACCATGGGATATTTTTTGCCTGCTTCATAATTTGCCGGATAAAACAGCGCGCCTTGCAATTGTTCGCCGCGCTCGGTTTTGTATTCGACCAGTTCCGAGCGGCCCCAGGCATAATTGGTCTGGAACGGGTTGGTTTTCGTCACCTGTTTTGCGTCCTTCAGCGTTGAATCGCCAACGAACACATCCGGCGAATCGTCAAAGTCTTCAATGGAATAAGAATACACATCGGCGTCTTTGGCTTTGGCCAAACGCACTACGCTTTTATCCTGCCAAACAAGTCTTTCAGCGTTGCCGGTTCCTATCCGCAAGCGCGCAAAACCGGACTTCTTGCTCCAGATCCCGAACAGGCTTAGGTAAGCAGGCTTGTCCGTATCAATCCAATCCTCGTTGGGATCAAGTCGCAGGTAACGATAGCGCACCTGTTCAGCCGCGCCATCCGTCAACCGTTTCGCGCGCGACCCATCTGGTGCAACCTGCCAAAGGTCAAACTTGTCGTACAGAATCACTGATTCGTCATTCTTCGTCCAACCTGCGATGCCGAAAGCAGGTTTCTGCTTGACCGTCGCATCGGATTCACGGTCAACGAACGAAGTCTGCGCGGCTTTGGTGATGTTCACGATGGCTCGCGTTGCAGTATTCACCGTCCAGTAATGATCGTCTTGGAAGTAAATCAAATATCGTCCGCCTGGACTGGGTTGGACATAAAAATCATTGCTCAGCCGTTCTTTGATTTTCGTCCGCTCGCCAGTGGCCAAATCCAATAGCGATAAATCTGCGGCAGGCCGCCCGATGCTTCGCTCCATTGCATAAGCCGACCAGTTCGTCACGTATCCGAGTTTCTGATATTTGAGCGGCGTCACCTGCTCATCGCGTTCTTGTCCCAGTTGAACCAAACGTCCGGCGTCAACGTGCCACGCGGCAAGCAGGTTTCGTTGGCGATCAAGACGAGCATCGAATTTTTGTTTCGGCATCACAACCACATCGCGCGCGTGCCAAACATCAACGCCTGCAGGCTCGTCGTCATCTTTCGTGGCTTCTTTGGCGACGCCAGCATCGGCGGGCTTCTTTTCCGGAATTGGCTTGGTCTGCCATTGGGCAACCCCCAGGAACACTATGCTGCCGTCTTGCGACCACGAAGGGCGGCGAAACGTCACGGTGCGCATTCCGGCGGGGAATTTTGTATCAGTGGTTGGGTCGTATTGCTGTTTGGCTTCAGCGGGAGCGCCAAGCTGTTTCCACGCCAGCACGATGCTTGTCGTACCTTCGTGCTTGTCGTCTGACTTCGCGCGCAACGCTGCCAGATCGGCGCTTTCTTTTCGCCATGTTAACCCGCTGTAGCTTGTTGAAGCCGAATCCAGCACACGCAACACATTGGTTTCAGGATCGAAAAGTTGAACGCTGTTGCCGGTTTTGTCTTCGGCGCTAATCGTCATCGCCAGCAACCGACCGCGCTGCGGCAAGTCCTGCCACACGTATTCCGCGACGTTGCCAAAGGTCGTGTCGCGCCCGCTCACCAATTGCCGCACGATCAACGTGGCTCCGGGTAAGGAGTCCGGTTCGGCAGGTTCAGCCGCAGGCGGCGCGTCTTTGCGTTCGGGCGCGTAACGCCTCATCGCCAGATAAGCGCCATTCGAGCTGAAGGCAAACGATTCAATGCCGTCAATGACGACTTGCTCGCCGCTCGCCAAATTCAGCAGGCCCAGCTTGCGTTGAATCGGTTTTCGCTCTTTCCGAAGCTTTTCTTCCTGCGCTTCGGAATATCCGATGCTGTAAGCCGCCCAGCGCGAATCGGAAGAAAAAACAGGTTGTACGCCGAAGGCTATAACTTTCGGTTCGCCGCCTGCCACGCTGGCGATTCGCAACTCGTTGTTGCGGTTCGACCGATTGATTCCAACGGCAAGCCATTTTCCATCAGGCGACAAACTGGTGCCGCCAAGTGTTTCCCATTTCCCGTATTCAGCCGGCGTCAAACGAGGTTTCGTTTGCGCCTGGCCAAAAACAACCAGGCCAAAAATCAAAAATAGTGCAGCGACGAATGCTCGTTGCATAGGTGAAGCTCCTTATCTTTTAGGTGGTTTATAGCGCAGAGAATATCGCAATCTCGGCGCAGAGCAATCCACGGACTGCTTAAAGCCCAATTTCAACGAGAATTTTACAACCGGAATTATTTTCGGTTGGCGGCAAAAAACAGGCCTACGACAAACAGCAACATCATCAATGCTTCTGAATCGCCGAAGTTGTAGTTGGTCAGCGAGCTGAGAGAAAAACCAACAACTGCACCGAAAATGCCAAGCGGAAGGGCTGAATCAAAAAGGCCGGCTTGATGATCAGGCTGAATTTTTTGTTTGAAGCTTCTGGCTGCCGCCAACAGCATCGCGGCAATCAACCATCCATAACAAATCAGCGCAGGCAAGCCACGATCCATCGCAATTTGAATTGGCGTCGAATGTGTGTGGGTAATGTAATCACCGGGGAATCCCCATTCCTGCCAATGGCGCTTGTGCGAATCCATTCCTACGCCAAGCAACGGATGTTTGGGGATGACTCGCAAGCCTGCCTGCATGTAACCGATGCGGCGCGATGTGCTGTCGTCACTGAAACTTGCCGTAATTTGCTGCCTAGCTGAGGTCACAGCATAAACGCCCAAAGCTCCGAGCAGCGATGCTGCAATCAAAGCGATCATCAGAGTTCGCCGACCAGCGCTGATTGACGCGATCAGCAACGCCAAAATAAAAGATGCAATCACCGCCCGCGAAGCTGTTAGCACCAACGCCAATCCAAACAGAATAAATAGCGCAGAACAGACCAGCAGCCACTTCCACCGTTTCTGGCGATGATTCCCCAGAATTCCGGCAAGAAGCCCGCCGAAAGCCAGCATTGCCAGAATCTGCATCTGTTCTGCATAGGTTAGAAACTGGCGCGAAAATCCCGAAACACGAAATTGGCGGCTGCGGCCGCTGGTCGTAATTCCTAGCGGATTTAATTTTGCCTTCAGCTCATCGGTCACTGTCAACGAGACGGGAACCGGGTCGCCTGCGTGCAAGGCTTCGACATCAAGTTTTTCGCCAAGGCGATGGCGACGAAGAATGGCGGCTACGGCTTCCGGCGAATTGACGCGCGCGCGCGCAATCATCCAGATCACATCGCCAGGGCGAAGATTGCTTTGGACAAGCGGGCTGTCAGCTTCAATTGAAGCGATAACCATTCCGCGTCCTTGAAACTTTTCCAGCAGACTGAACCCCACTCCGGCTAAGCTCGAAACAATCAGCAAACTCGTCAGCAACCAAACGCCATTTGGTCGCAGATTGGTCGCCAGCAAATAAATCGTCGCAAACAAAACCAGAGCTTTCAGCTTTGGCAAACTGATGTCAGGTTCAACAGAAAAAACTGACGACAGAACCGTCAACCCAATGAAGCAGATCAAAGGCAAATCAATCGGCGTGCGCGCAAAATGGAATTTGCGCAAAACCAAATCGCGCGCTAGCCAGCCCAGCAGCCCAAGCCCGAGGCTGATTTGCGAAGCAGCAATTGAATGTGGAACTGAAAGCGCGAAAAGAATCAGGAAAAGGATGATGGCCCGATTTATCCAGCGAGCCAAGGAAGAGGCTGTTTCGATAGCAACGAGCCGGTCAAGTCTTGTTGAGGACGAAACTGTGGCAGGATTAGAAGACACTTCCCCGCCCTCAGAATTTTGCTGGTTAGAAGGAATGATTGGGTGGGGGGTCATTGAAGATTTGACTACGCTTCCGACGGACCTTTCAAATTGAATGACGTTACCAAAAGCAGAGCGGCAAGTGACAGATTAAATACCAGAAAAACCGGTATTCGCTGCCGCTTGCCGCACTACTTATATTCGTTTGCGGTGAATTTTACTACTTCGCCCGCTCTGCGTTTTCGATCAATTGCCGCTTGTCATCATACAGTTTCCGCAGTGTTTGCTGATGCGTTTTGTCATCCGGGTTGGTGCGAAGCTCAGTTCGACATTTTTCCAGTGACTCTTCAACCAGCGTTAACTGCTTGTCAAATTCGCTGCGGGAGTATGCGTTCCAACTCGCTTTGATCTTATTGATCTCAACCAATCGGCGATTCAGGTCAGCTTTAATCTGATCTTCATCCGGCAAAAACGCTGTCTGAACACCCGACAAATTCAACCGGGTTGGGTCAGTTTTCGGCGATTGGCCCGATATGCCGTAAATTCCCATGATAATCAAAGCAGCAGACAAAACGCCTGCACCAGCCATTTGTGGAATGGTGAAGGTGAATTGGCGGGCTTTGAGACGATCCCACCAGGTTTCTTTGGGAAACTCTTCGCGCGTCTTGCGCTCGGAAGCGGGTAATTCTGCTTCGAGTGTGTTGGCGATGCGAACCCATACTGCCTGTGGCGGTGTATGCAACGGCAATTCGCGGGCGGCGGTTTTGATTTCGGTTAATTCCAACTTCAGATTCTGGCAGGTGGGGCAAGTGTCCAGATGTTTTTCGATTGAGCTTTTCTCGTTCCCCGACATCCAGGTCCCTTGACCATCAAGATAATCAGACAACGAATTCATTATTGCTCGGCATTCCATACAACTTCCCTCTCTATTGCTACTTACCGTTCTCATCAGTGGCCAGTGGCTACCCGTGTAGCTTGAATCTTGTGAGGATTAATAGGAACTGGCAACTGAACAACTGACGAGTCATGCCTTTTTATTCAGCAGATCACGCAACTTCATTCGGGCTTTATGAAGTTGTGATTTTGAAGTGCCGACGCTGACTCCAAGCATTTTGGCAATTTCCTCGTGCTCGAAACCTTCAACGTCATGCAGGACAAAAACCGTTCGATAACCGCGGGGCAATTCCTTGATGGCTTTGTCCAGCGTTAATCGGTCAACGTGACGCGGACGTTCGGTGACCGATTGAAGGAAGTCCTGCAGTTCTCCAATCTCGCCTTCCTCGGTCGTCATTTCGTACTTCACGCCGCGTTTGCGGAAGTGCATTAAAACATGATTGACCGTCATGCGATGCAACCAGGTTGTGAATGCGGATTCACCACGAAAGCTGCCGATTTTCCGGAAGAGCTGAATGAAAACTTCCTGCGTCAGATCTTCAGCTTCCGTCGCGTTGGCCAGCATGCGCAAGCACAAACTGTAAACGCGACGATTGTGACGCTCATAAAGCGTCTCAAAAGCTTTTATATCTCCTCGTGCTGACGCCTGAGCCAAGTCGAAATCCGCCTTGGCGTTGTAAATCCCATTCGCTGTCACGCTGTTCGGTTGCCCCCGGCAGGCATCACAGATTCAATCAGGATTGGCGGCGCGGCGTTGAAGATATGCTTAAAGAACTCCGTCGCAGCTCGTCGGCCCCTGTGATGCCGCCCTAAAAAGTGCGGTTGCTCTATTCGAATCAAATTTAATCTCGACCGGCATAAGGCGGTCATTTGCGAGTTATAAAGCGACGGCAAATTCGGGAATCCAGCCGTCGCAAGGCGCGCCATCATAGCCTAACGTTATGAAATGCCGCAATAACTGGATGAGCGATTAACCACAGAAATCCCCCAACTTGGTGTTCGCTTTTGCCCGGCCCGCGTTGTAGAATCCGCGCTCGCTGCCAGGAAACTCGCTTGCCCAATCAATAATCGCCTGCAGCACTTTTGATCCCGACGAAAAACCACTCTTAATACTTTTGGGAACTCCGCTTTTATGCCACGCATTGGAATCGAACTGAACAACGTTTGTAATCTGGATTGCACTCACTGTTTTCGCAGCATCTACAGAGGAGGCGCTGAAAACAACAAAGACCTGTTTTTACCACCGGAATTACTGGAAAAAATTCTGATTGAGGGTAAACCGCTCGGCTATAGCCACGTCGCCATTACTGGGGGCGAGCCTCCGATGCATCCGCGCTTTGGCGAATGCCTGGACATCATCGCCAAACATGGCTTGACCTATCACTTTCTGACCAATGCACGAAACTTCCAGAAAACCCTGAAAGCCGTCAGCGCGCCCAATCGCAAAGCCAAGCTGGCAGGAATCAGTTTCAGTCTGGACGGTGCCACGGAAGCAACTCATGACAAGATTCGCGGCAAAGGCTCCTATAAAGAAGTCGTCACTGCCGTGGCGATGTGTCATGCGGTTGGCATTGAACCGTCCCTTATTACGACCATCAACAAAGCCAATCGCCACGAAATTGATCAATTTGCGTTGCTTGGTGCGCATTTGAAAGTCCGGCGGCAGGTATTTGGGCATCAAAATCCGACTGAGCACAACATGGGTGAAGACCTGATTCTGCCTTTAAATGAATGGCGATCTGTCGAACGTGATGTGGCACGAGTAATGTCGGGATTCCGCCACGAAATCAC
>CAZXHW010000310.1:0-8683 GCA_964639915.1 uncultured Heliomicrobium sp. | reverse complement strand
AAAAACATCCGCAACGCGGTGGTGACCTTTGTGGCGGACAAAGCCAACCTGGATCGGTACATCGCCTATATGAAAGGGCAGTTGAAGGAACTGGTCGTCAATTACGATCCCGCTGTGCTGTGGTTTGACGGCGAATGGGAAGCGACCTGGACGCACGAACATGGCGTTGATTTGTACAATTACGTTCGCAGTCTGAAGCGCGACATTCTGATCAACAATCGCGTGGACAAGGGCCGACAGGGCATGCAGGGCCTGACCAAGGCCGGAGATTTCAAGGGCGATTTCGGCACGCCCGAACAGGAAATTCCGCCCAGCGGTTTGCCCGGCGTGGATTGGGAATCGTGCATGACCATGAACGATACCTGGGGCTATCGCCAAGACGACAACAACTGGAAATCCAGCGAACGCCTGATTCGCAACCTGATTGACACAGCCAGCAAGGGCGGCAACTACCTGCTGAACGTTGGACCAACGGCAGAAGGCATGATCCCCCCACCGAGCGTTGAACGCTTGGCGGCGATGGGTCGCTGGATGAAAACCAACAGCGAAGCCATTTACGGCACAACCGCCAGCCCGATTGGCAAACCCGCCTGGGGACGCGCAACGGCCAAACCCGGCAAGTTGTATTTGCACATTTTCGACTGGCCCAAAGACGGCAAGCTGGTTGTGCCTGTCACCAATGAAGCCGTAAAGGCCCTTCTGCTGGCTGATTCCCGCAAACCACTGACCGTGACGAAATCCGATCAAGGCTTGACGATCCAATTGCCGCCCACAGGGCCGGACGCCATTGCCAGTGTGGTTGCCGTAGAGATCAAAGGCCCACCACAAGCAAAGTAAGTGCAAGTTTTGTGGATGCCCTACAACACGTGTCGGGTTAATGCGTCACTACGTCTTCTTGCCATAATAATCTGTCCAGAATACTATCCTGACGTAGTTACCTCGAAAAAACAGTGCCTACAACTGAACGTCGGCCAGAACGAACAAAGAAGTTTGCCGTGATTCCCCACGCGGACATTCGAAGACCTACATCTGCCTGTTACACCCAGAGCTTCCATCGCGAAGCAATAAGGAGATGTGTTATGGAAAATGGTGATTCAGCATCGCGCAAAGTGGGGGAACGGCTTAACGGTTTTCCAAAAACCGACCAAGCCGGAATTTCAAAGTTTACTCGTGGGATCGAGATTCGGGCTAGTTTGGACAAGCAGAAAACCATTGTTGCCCGTCAAAGCTTGATTGCGAAAATAGAGCAGCTAAAGGCCGACATCGAAGCTAAAAAACTTGAATTGATAGAGCTACGGCAGGAGTTAAAGGAACTTTCGTGAGTTACATCGGGAATCAAGAAAAGCTTCCATCGGCTGTAACCAAAGCGCAAGCGGATTCAGCCAGCATCTACGACAGTGCTCGCCTGGCCAAAAGCTATGCCTACCACCGTCCGCCGGTGCATCCGGCAATCATCCGTAAGATCGGTGAGCGACTTGGAATCACAGAAAAACTGCCTTGCGCCCTGGACGTAGGCTGCGGAGCCGGGCTTTCCACCGCCGCGCTAGAACCGCTGGCGGAAATTCTGGTTGGTGTCGAACCCGTCCCAGCCATGCTGGCGTACAGTCACGTCGTTGCGCCGAAGGTAACATTTCTGGTCGGCCACGCTGAACGATTGCCCGTCGCATCTCGATCATTCGATTTGATCACTGCCGCTGGCTCGGTCAATTACGCCAACCTTGATCTGTTTTTTCCTGAAGTTGAACGAGTGCTGACCGAAACTGGAGTGCTGGTGATTTACGATTTTTCCGCTGGCCGACGATTTGCGGAGGACGACAGCCTGGAGCGCTGGTACGCCGAATTTGAACGGCGCTACCCTCCGCAACCCGGCTATGCGCTTGATGTTACGGCGTTGGATTACAGCCAATACGGTTTGCGACTGAGCAGATACGAACCGCTGGAAGTCGCTTTGCCAATGACGTTTGATTCGTATCTGGCCTACGCCCTCAGCGAAGCCAGCGTCGAACAGGCAATCCAGCACGGCGTTCCCGAAGCAGAAATCCGCGATTGGTGTCAGCGCACGCTGGCCGAAGTTTTTGCCGACAGTGCGCGCGAAGTGATTTTTGACGCTTACCTGGCATGTATAACGCGAGATTGAGACGAAGCGTAGAAATGCAGCCGATTTATTCCAGTGCCCAAATACCTGATCCAACCCTGCTTCACTGTTGAGTATGTGAGAAATTTTCTTAAAACGGGGCAGATTGGCTGAAGTTTGACGGCGGGACGTTTTTTGCCATAATGGCCCGTCAGTTCCCGTGGATATTTTCATTATGATCAATACAAATTTTACTGATCTCCGGTTGCAAGCGGGGTTAACACTTGAACAAGCAGCAGAGCGACTTGGCTATTCCCTGCGCACTCTTTACCGTTGGGAAAATGGCGAGGCAAACCCGCGCAATAGTGCCATTCGGCTGCTGCACACATTGGCCGAAGAAAAAGCGGAGCACAAAATGACTCCATCATTCAGGTTTGTTGATTTGTTTGCGGGCATTGGTGGATTGCGGCGTGGATTTGAACCGTTGGGTGGCGAGTGCGTCTTTACCAGTGAATGGAACGAATACTCACGGCAAACATACAAGGCCAATTTCAAATGCGATCATGAAGTTGCTGGCGACATTACACAAATTCCCGCTGAAGAAATTCCCGAACATGATGTTTTACTGGCGGGATTTCCTTGCCAACCGTTTTCCATTGCTGGCGTATCAAAGAAAAATTCGCTGAATCGTCCACACGGTTTTCGCTGTGAAGCACAGGGAACATTGTTTTTTGATGTAGCCCGCATCATAGAGCATCACCAGCCCAAAGTTTTCTTGCTGGAAAACGTCAAGAATCTGCTCAACCATGATCGCGGACAAACTTTCAAGGTCATTCATCGCACACTCAAACAGGAACTCGGATATCATTTACATTATCGAGTGATTGATGCCAAAGCTTGGGTCCCGCAACACCGCGAACGTATTTTTATTGTTGGTTTCAGGGAAGCCAACGGCTTCAGCTTTGATGATTTTGTTATGCCGGATTCTTTGAGAGGGCCAAAATTGGACAGTATCCTTCATCCTGAAGACGGTTCAGAAGTAATCAGTGAGTCCAATCGAAAATACCTCGACAAAAATGGCAAGGTGCTGGATAAGTACACCTTATCTGACAAGCTTTGGCGTTACCTGCAAGCGTATGCGGAAAAACACCGGCTGAAAGGCAACGGATTTGGTTGTAGCGTGGTTGGAAAGGAAGATGTTGCCAGAACCCTTTCAGCACGTTATTACAAGGACGGTTCGGAAATTCTTGTCCATCAACCGGGACGCAATCCTCGACGGCTAACGCCCAGGGAATGCGCCCGGTTGATGGGTTTTGATAGACCGGGGGAAAGCAATTTCCGAATACATGTTTCTGACACGCAAGCTTATCAGCAGTTCGCAACTGCTTCATTGCCACCGATGATTCGAGATGTTGCTAACTTAGTTGTCCCATTTATTAATTCAATTGATGCTGAAGCTGCTAATTCGAAGTTGACTTACCTATATCGCGATGCATCGAATTATAAATTCTTTTGCTCAGTCGTGCTTAAAGGGCTACTTTCTCAGGATGAGTTGGTGCCATATCTACACGAAGGCGATTATTTCTTGCCAGCCAGAGTTGGGCTTAAATCGTTAGTTCCTGAACAATCTAATGATGATGACCATAGCTGGCACGAGATAATTTCCATCGAAGAAACAAAGGAACGGGATTCTTTTGTGCTAGCAAGTAATGTAAAAAAAGCCTTTATTCGACAGAGCAAATTGAAGTGGGCACTTTGAATATGAGAAAAAGCTGGAGTAGAGATGAGTTGATCCTGACAATGGAATTATATTGCAGAACTCCCTTTGGACGATTGCATAGCCGCAATAAGGACATTATTGTGCTCGCGAATGCGATTGGACGCACACCGAGCGCAGTGGCTCTCAAGATGACTAATTTTGCCAGTTTGGATCCTACTTTGCATCAAGCAGGTATGGCTAATGCTAGTAAATTGGATCAAGAAATATGGAATGAGTTTTTCCCTCACTGGGAAGAGATCAAAACAGCAGCAGAAAAAGTCGCTCGGAAGTATCCATTGCCTATAGTGGAAGAGGAAGTTCCTCTCGAGATTCTTTCAATTAACAAAACTGGTGAAGACATACTGCGACTCCAAAAAACCAGAAAGAATCAATCCTACTTTCGGCAGGTAATTCTAGCTTCTTATAATTCAACCTGTGCGGTGACAGGCATAAAAACACCAGAATTGCTTGTTGCAAGCCATATTGTCCCATGGTCACAAAATGAGAAAGAGCGAATGAATTTTTCCAATGGTATTTGCTTAAATGCTCTTCACGACAAGGCCTTTGATAAAGGACTATTGACGTTTGACGATAGCCTGCGAGTGATCATTTCTAGTAAGCTACAATGTGTTTCAGCAGATACTCATTACTCGATGTTTAAGCAATACGAGGGGAAACAAATGATACTTCCCAGCCGCTTTCGCCCTTTAACAGAATTTGTGGCTTATCATCGGCAAAAAATATTTATGCAATAAATTGTGCTGATGCCTACCTCTATCTCTTCGTTGCTGCATTAACTAAAGTCACTTGTTACTAATTGAGTGATTCTCAAAAGACGCGAATGTGAGTTTCAGATATTCCGTAGTGTTGAGGAGGCCATTGAGTTACCTTGGATAAAGCAAGGCTTCCATGGGCTTGAGGGTTTTCTTGCAAGAGCGCAGACAATTCTGCAGCGTCGTAAATCCCGTTTGGGGCGCTCTTTGGAGTTACACACAAAAGAGGTCTTCCTTGAGGAAGGATTGGTTGAAGGAACTGATTTTTCCCATCAACCGGAATCCGAATCCGGAAAAAAGCCGGACTTTCTGTTTCCCTCAGCAACAGATTATAAAAATCCTCGGTTTTCCAAAGATCGTTTGCGCATGCTTGCGGTAAAAACGTCTTGCAAGGATCGCTGGCGGCAAATCCTGAACGAAGCAAAGCGCATTGACCAAAAACATTTGCTCACCTTGCAAGAAGGCGTTTCTGAAAACCAATTCAAAGAGATGGTTCAAGCCAAAGTCCAGCTTGTCGTCCCATCTTCACTCATCTCCGCCTATCCGAAATCTGTTCAGCCACACCTGCAAACAATAGAAAGTTTTATAGGGGACTTGCGATTACTGAAATCTGAAAAGTGTCACTCACCATTAAAGTTTCTGTTCGTTTTCCCTCCTCCATCTCCGCCCGCACGATACTGGCGAGCTGTTTGGCCGTCGGCAGTTTGCCTTTGAATTCGCCGGGCAGTTTCGATTGCAACTGATAGACGGAGACACCGATGGGCTTGGCTTTGGTGGGCGGGCCTTCCGGAATCCCAACGGGATTCCATCTGCCAGCCCAGGGTTGCGGGTTGCCCGCTACGCTGGGAAAACGTCCGCGCAATCCGATCAACCCCAACGGGGTTGTGTCCTTCACCGGACGCCGCGTGCATGCATACACAACCCCGTTGGGGTTGATCGGATAATTGATAACGCCGTAGGCCCGGGGTAACGGCTCCGCCGCAACCCTTGGCTGAAGGACATTGCCCCGTTGGGGCAGGGCGGAGGCGAGATGTTGCGGCATTCCAGGATGGGCGTCAGTCGCGAAACGGGCGTTACCCCCAGACGGGCGGCATACACGGACGTGGCGTTATTCCCGGCTGTGGCGTCATACGCGGACTTCGTATCGTTCCTGGATGTGGTGTCATTCCCAAACGTAACGCTCGTCCCATTCCATGCCATGTTTACGGAGGAGCGTTCTGTATTCGTCTTGAAACAGTTGTTTTTGGTGATGCTGTTCCTGATTGGCGATGTATTCCTGAGTTCGATCCAAAGCAGAAGGGCTGACCGAAAATGCGCCGTATCCTCCCTGCCAGGCAAACTCCGAAGAACCGGGATCGCGTTGTTTGATCCAGATGCTGGAAACGCGTTTGAGTTCCTTCACCCAATCGGCTTGCGTGATGGTGCGCGACATTCGGCCAAGCAGGTGAATATGGTCTTCGACGCCGCCTACGATCAGCGGCGGGCATTCCAACGTTTTCGAAATGCCGCCCAGATACGCGTGCATTTCCTGGCGAAGGTTTGGATCGCGCAGAAATGGCTGGCGATTCTTGGTCGAGAAGACCAAATGCAGATAAACGCAAGACAATGATTGTGGCATAGGCTCCTCCTTATGACACAACCCCGTTGGGGTTGGTGGCTTTGGCTACGGCAATCCAGGGTAGCGGGTAACCCGCAACCCTGGCCTGAAGGATGCAGCCCCGTTGGGGCAAAAGAAGCCAAAGGGGCAAACAAGGCGAACAACGCAAACAAGACAAGCAAGGCAAACAAGACAAGCAAGGTAAAGACGGTAAATAGGAGAACTGGGTAAAAGAGCAATATTTGATTTTGTTATTGCGCCAGCCCCTCCAACACCTTGAGGCTTTGGAATGAAAGGGTTTTTCGCACCACACTAGTTAGATGTCAACGATTTTGTCAGAACGGGACTGTGTAATTGGTGATGCGGTGGTCAAAGCGGGCGTCGTCATCTACACTTCCGAGCAGCAATTCCTCCAATGTGATTACCACCGCGCGCTTTTGATTGAGCCGCGAACCAATTATGGAAGAGCAATGAAGATTCGGATCGGGCTTTGTTCAAGGAGTGTCTTACTTTCTTTGTGTGTGGCATTCCTGCTTGTTGGCTGCACCTTCTCGCCTGTGTTTGCGCAGGGGAAAACCGAAGGGCAAATCCAGGCGCTTATCCAGCAGTTGCAAGACAACGACAAGCCAGTTCGTCTGGCTGCGCTCCAAGAGATCAAGAAGCTCGGCGTCGAAGCGAAGGCCGCCGTTCCTGCGCTGGTTGTGCTTTTGAAAGAGCCGGATGATGAATTGCGCGTGAATGCGTCGGAGGCCTTGGGGCGTATGGGCGCCGAAGCCAGACCGGCGATTCCGGCGCTGACGGAAGCCTTGAAAGATCGTCTTGCTTCAGTCAGAGGCAATGCCGCCTTCGCGTTGGCGCAAATCGGCGTTGAAGCGAAGTCCGCCGCTCCGGCGCTCGGTGAATTGCTGAAAGACCCGCAGCCGTGGCCGCGCGGCAATGCGGCGTTTGCGCTGGGGCGAATCGGCGAGGCGAAAAGTTATTTGCCAGCCTTGATGGGTCTGCTGAACGACCCGAACGACAACGTGCGAAAGGATGCGGCCGATGCGATTGGCAAAGCTGGTGCGGAGGCAAAAACGGCGGTTCCGGCATTGATTGGGCTGTTGAAAGACAAAAACGTGTATGTCCGCAGGTATACGGCGGAAGCGCTGAGCAAAATCGGACCTGAAGCCAAGGCCGCCATCCCTGTGTTGGTAGAAACTCTGCGGGATCAGGAGTTCGTCGTTCGCACTTATTCCGCCTACGCGCTGAAGGCAATCGGCATGGACGCGAAGGAAGGAGTTCTGGTCTGGATGGGATTGCTAAAAGATCAGCACGAACATTTGCGCAGTTATGCGGCTGACGCGTTGGGAGCGATGGGGCCTGCCGCAGCCTCGGCAACGCCTGCGCTGATTGATGCGACGAAGGATCAAGACCGGTTTGTGCGTCTCAGCGCCGCGAAATCGCTGGGGAAATTTGGACTCCCAGCCAAAGCCGCGATTCCCCAATTAACCGAACTGCTGAAAGACAAAGAACCGCTTGTGCGATCCAACGCGGCAGAGGCGTTGGGCCGCATGGGAGCCGAAGCGAAAGCCGCGATGCCTCTGCTGATCGAATTGCAGAAAGACGACGCGACGGTTGTCCGGCTGGCGGTCAGAGAAGCTATCACCAAAATCAATTCTCCCTGAACCAAATAGCCCGCAAATGCCTCCACCCAACAACTCCCGTTCTCAAGATAAAACTGCATATTTCCACATGCTTTGGGCATCGTTTGCGTTCGCTGTGATGGCTGCGGTCAGCCATCTGGCAGGGGAACGCTGTGATTGGCAGTTGGTGGTCGTCGCGCGCGCTTCTGTGGCATTCGTCTTTGCTTTTCTTCTAGCCAAAGCTTTCGGCGTCAAACTAGTGTTGTTTGGTTCGCGAACCTTGTGGGTCAGAAGTTTGGCGGGCAGCACGGGAATGATCTGCAACTTTTATGCGTTGGCGCATTTGCCGGTGTCAGATACGCTGACGCTGATGAACACGGCTCCGATCTGGGTGACGCTGTTGCTGTGGCTGGTGTTCAAACAAAAGCCTACGGCAGGAATCAGTCTGGCAGTGTTGATCAGCGTCGTTGGGATTGCGCTGATTCAGCAGCCGCATTTTCAGGATGGGAAGTTTGCCTGTTTGATGGCGCTATGCGGAGCTTTTTGTACGTCCATCGCCATGCTGGGACTAAACCGGTTGCAACACATTGATCCGCGCGCCATCGTCGTTCACTTTTCCGCCGTTGCCAGCATTGCGACGACGCTGTTTCTGCTAGTCACGAATCCCAAAGATTACTCTGGGCAACTGTCTGACAAGTACACACTGACCTTATTGGTGCTGGTGGGCTTAGGCGGTGTAGCCGGTCAAATCGGCATGACGATGGCGTTTGCCAAAGGGCAGGCGACGCAAATTTCGGTTGTTGCTGTGTATTCCGTTGATGGTGAACAGTCATTCCGGCTGAAGGTGAACACCGATTC